>JALUZX010000173.1 GCA_027011425.1 Planctomycetota bacterium | reverse complement strand
CCCTTGGTTATGAGCCCTGGGTCTGGTTCCCGGGCGCCACGGCCCAGGCCTACGGCTTCGGCACGGGTTCCCAGCCGAAGTTCATCTCCACCGACCCGGTCCTGGGCAAAACAATGACCTGGACCTTGGTAGGTGTCCCCAAGGGAAAGGTGGCCCTGGCCCTCCTTTGCGCTCCCACCCACGCGCCGACCTGGCTCGGTGGAGGATGGATCTACTTCGACCTCAAAAGGATCTTCGCCGGCTTCGCCATGATCCCCAAAGGCGTAAGCGGCACGGCCACCTTGAAAATATCCGTCCCGAACAGCCCGGCGCTGACTGGCTTCTCCCTGGCCTCCCAGGCCTTCATGGGACCCACCGCGACCCCGCCCATCGGGATCGATTTCTCGAACGGCCAGTTGCTCACCTTCGGCAACTGACCGGGAAAACAACACCGAAAAGCGAGGCCACGGGGCTCTCCCCGGGGCCTCGCCTTTTTTCGGGTCTTCCATAGAACTTGTGGGACTTCGAAAACCCACGGATTTCGCGGGGGAGACAAAAAGTTTTGGGTCTTCCGAAGAATCTGTGGTTCGGGGAGGCGAGGAAAGGCTCCTAAGGCCGGCATTCAGCCGGGAACGGCGGGTTCGGGTGCCGGCTGGGGCCCGCCCCGCCCCCGCCCTGGGGCGGACCGGGCCCATTGGGGGCCTTTGCCTTGTGCACCACTTGAAAAGGGCGCTGTTTGACAGACGCGACAAAAGTCTTGTAAAGACCGGGACTCAGTGGGCGCGTCGGAACTGGCCACCCGCCGGAACGAAGCTGTATCGGAATCCCGGTTCTAGAAAATCTGGAGATCCGTCCCGGAGCATTCGCCTGATCCGGGGACAGACAAGACATCCTCGTAAAAGTCACTTCATCCCGACCCTGGCCTCGCCCATGTTTGAAACCGAGAGAACCTATCCTCTACTTCCGGGCTCCAAGGCCATGACCTGGGAATAGAACCCCATCCCAACCAGGAAAGGAGACCTTGGAATGCGAACGGGCCATTTGGAACGTCCATTGCTCACCTGGAGGTGAACCAGCAGGTCATGGGACACGTAGAAGAAACAACCGGGGTAGCCGAAGGGGGCCAGATTCAAGGGACGGGTAAGGGCTTGGAAAAAGAGAGCCTAGGAATTCCAGCCATGGTTTACTCCATGAGAACCTTGGAAATGCGCTTGGGAAGCGGAACGGGGTCGGACCGCCGGCTTACCCAATGGATCTTCATGAATCAATTGCCGGGGTTCGAAAGTTCGATTGGGTCGCCGGTGACGCGGAATTCCGCCTTCAGGAAGCCCCGGCCCCTTCCCTTGAAGGCGCAGGAAAGGCGGACCTCGTTCCTCCCTTCTTTGAGCCGCAGGGGCCCGGTTTGGACAGACCGGATGAGGTTCCAGGCCTTGTCGTAGAGGAGGACACCTCCCCTTTCCGCCAGCCGGAGGAACTGGTTCCGCTGGAGTTCAAAGGGAAGAACCATGGCCTTCCCCCGGCCCACCCGCAACCGGATGTCCCCGGCCCGGAGGGATCCCTTCCCTCCGGCGATCTTCAGGGTGACCGCTAGCGGCCTTGGGCTGAAAGGGTTTTCGAAGAGGTGGACCGATTCGTAGGGGCTCTTTTTCCTCGGATGGAGGTTCCGGAGTTTCACGTGGAGGGGATAGAGCCTCCAGGGCCCCTTCCCGGGGGCCACCAGGTGAAACTCCCTGTGGATGTCCCGCAGGTCCTTCTTCAGGCGCTCGGGGTAGATCCCCGCCCTTCTTCCCCTTTCCCAGGCCCGGATGGCGCCGAGAATGGCCTCGCTCCTTCCATTCCGTTCGATGGTCTTCAAGGAGGTCACGAGGCAGAAACCCGCGCCGTAGCCCGCGGCCCGGGCAAGCAACCACTCGATGTCCTCCAGGCTCGTGGCCGGGCTCATCCGGAACCATCCCAGCATGGGAGGGATGAAGTTCCGGCGGAAATAATCCTGGTTCATGAGGCGGTACCGGGTCTGGCTCTCCCGGAACCCGGCATACCAGGGCTCTCCCCAGTTCATCCTGGTGAAGATGTGCCAGAAGAAGTGGCCCGGGTTGCTCGCGTCGGTGATCACCTTCCCCTGGAGGGAGGGTTTCAGGCGGTCCCACCACCTCTTCACGAACCTCTGCCTGCCGTATTGCCCCAGCCCGGTGGACCAGTTCCCTTCCAGGCCGTCGAAAGAGATCTGGCGAAGGCCCGTAGTATTGAAGAGATCTGCGATCCGGTCCGCCGCTTCCAGGGAGAGATCCTTGTCCGTGAGAAATACCTTGTAGCCGTGGTCCATGAGGCGGTCCACCCGGGCGCCCTTGCCGTGGGCCGCCGCCCCGGTTCCGAAAGCGCCCCTGCGGCAGTCCAGGAGCCTCCAGGGTTGCCCCTTCGACACCTTCCCGTATCGAACGAGTTCCTTCTCGATGCGGACGGTGTGAAGGGCATTGGGCCCGGGAGGAACGAAGAACCCCGTGTCCTCGACATAGAGGACCTTGTCCCCGGGCCCAGCCGGCCTGGAGAGCCGGGTGGAACCGATCTTCGCCAGCCTGGGATCGGGAACGGGGGTCACGTAGGCGTCGTTGGTGGTGATGAAGTTGGAGAGAGTATGCACGCCCAACCGGATCCCCTGCTTCGCCGCCCTTTCCACGCACTTTTTGAGCCCCACCCACCCGTGGGGGAAAAGGCGGGGGTTCAACTCGAAATGCCCCCAGGTCCGGAAGGGCCCGCCCTGGTAGAGGTAGCGGAGCCCCGCTTTCTTCGTGATCTCCAGGGCCTGCTCCAGGGTCTCCTCGCCGAAATTCATGATGAGATAGGAATCGGTGGCTCCCGGGGCCACCTTTCCCCACTTTCCGTCCAGCATCGGGTGGGGAAGGCCCTCGGCGACCTCGATCCTGCCCAGCCTCTCCAGGGCCTTGCCGGCGGGACAGCCGAAGAGGGCGATCTTCGTTCCCACCACGCCCCCGTCGTCCAGGGGAGGGACGACGAACCTGGGGTGCCCCCACACGGGGATCACCCGCGCCTTGTTCCGGTTCCGGCAATAGGCCTGGAGCACGGACCCGAAAGGCGCCGGTCTCGCCGTCTGCCCCCGGTAGAGAACCTTCACCTTCCCCGGGACGTCCACGTAGTCGCTGGTCCTGAAGATATTGAAAGAGGGCTCGTGATCGTCCTCGAAGGTGGGGAAACCGCCCAGGGTCTTCAACTCCAGGGATTGGATGCCGATGGCGTAACGTCCGTTCCGGACCACGCCGACGGTCTCTCCCACGGTCTCCCCGATGGTCGTCGGGTAGGGCCCCCAGAGAACCAGCTCCACCTTGTCCGCCCCATCGAGGGAGACCAGCTCGAAGCGGATATGAGTGGGCTCGACCTTCACCGAAACCTCCCCCCGGATCCCCTTGCCCCAGTCCAGGACAAGGGTCTTCCTTTCCGCCGACCAAACAGCCCGGAGGGGGGCCAGGTCTTCCCCCCCAACCCGGAGGGAAAGAAGAGCCGGCTTCATTCCCGGAGGAAGGTAATCCGTCCCCGTCCTTCCGTCCTTCAGGGA
>JALUZX010000172.1 GCA_027011425.1 Planctomycetota bacterium | reverse complement strand
AGGAAATGGCCGGTCCGGAGAACGAAAGAGGGGAAAGCCGGTCTGCCGTCACCCAAGTCCAGGGCCCGGCGGGATACCTGGAAGGGGTGGTCCTCGTGGTAGAACAGGACCGGGCCCTCCAGGAGTTCCTGGAGAAGACCGTGGGCCAGGACGGGGGCAAGGTGGTCCTGGTCTCCTCGGCGGCCGAAGGGATCGCCCAGGCCGCCGCCATGGACCGGCTGGACCTCTTTCTCCTGGAGACCCCCGCCGACCTGGATGCCTTCGAGAAGACCATGGAGGCCGTTCGCTTCCGCCATCCCTTCGCCTCCCTGGCGGTTCTCTCCTCCAACAAGAGCCCCGAATTTTTCATCGCCGCCTTGAAGGCCGGCGTCACGGACTACCTGGAGAAACCTCTCAGGGAAATGGGAAGCCTTCTCCAGGTGATCCGCCGGGGGATCAACCGCTCCCGGGCGCTCCGGAAGATGGCCCTGCATATGCCCGAGGTCCGCCGCTACAAGGAGGAGGTGGGACGACTCACCAGGGAGATGGAGAGACTCAAGGAATCCCAGGAGGCCCAGCTCGGGGCCTTCGAGGAGTCCCAGGAGGTCTTCTACCTGGACCTCTCCCGGATGATGACCATCATCGACAACATCGTCGACGGAATCGTCTTCACCGACAGGGACGCCCGGATCACCCTGATCAACCCGGTGGCCGAACACCTTCTCGGGATCAAGTCCTTCGTGGCCATCGGCAAGAGGCTCTCCGAGATGAAGGGGCGGCCCGAGATCCTCCAGTTGGTTACGGATGACCAGTCCCGGGTCCTCGAGGAGGAGCGTGTCTCCCGGACGACGGAGATCCACGACGAAGGGAACGACCTCCTCTACGTCAAGCTCACCACCACGGCCGTCACCGATTACCGGGGCAATTTCGCCGGTGTCCTCACGGTCCTCCAGGACGTGACGGCGGAGTTCAAGGCGGACCAGCTCAAGAATCAGTATCTCTCCATCGTATCCCACGAACTTCGCACACCGCTCACGGGCATCAAGACCTTCATCACCATGATGGCCAAGGGCGCCCTGGGCCCGGTCAACGAGAAGCAGGGCCGGGTCCTGGAGACCCTGCGGGAGCAGTCGCTCCGGCTGGAACACCAGATCGACAAGCTGATCAGCCTGGGAATGCTGGAGCAGGAGGATTTCGCCCGGGACTTCGAAGTCTTCGCCGTCCCCGAGGTGATCCAGGCGGCGGTGGGGCCCTTCGACCAGGAGGCCAAGGACAGGGGGCTCCAGCTCGCAGTCAACATGCAGCCCGGGGCGGGGGACGTCAAAGTCAAGGCGGACAAGCAGAACATCAAGCGTGTCCTCCAGATCCTCCTGGAGAACGCGATCAAGTTCAATCACAAGGGCGGTAAGGTGGAAGTCTCCGTGGTCACGGGGCCGGGGGAGGTTCTCTTCCGGGTTTCAGATACGGGGATCGGAATCGATCCGAGATACCACAGGAGGATCTTCGAGAAGTTCTTCCAGGTGGAAGACCCTCTCACCAGGCAGCACGGCGGAGCGGGCCTGGGGCTTACCGTGGCGGAAAGGATCCTCAGGAGCCATCGGTCCTCCCTCTCCCTGGAGTCCTCCCTGGGGGAGGGGGCGACCTTCCAATTTTCTCTCAAGAGATACCTGGGCGGACCGGGTGAAGAAGAAAACAAGGACGGGAATGACGGCAGCGGGGGCCGCCGGCCCCACGAAAGGAGTGTCGGGTGATGGACCGGACTGTTCTCATCATCGAGGACGAGAAGCTGATCATCGTCTCCACCCAGATGGTCCTCGAGTCCGTGGGGTTCCAGGTGGAATCCGCTACGGACGGCGAGGAAGGCATCAAGAAGGCCAAGGAGGTCAAGCCCGACCTCATCCTCCTGGACATCATGATGCCCGGAATCGACGGGTGGGAGACCCTGAAACGGCTCAAGAGGGATCCGGATACCCAGGCGATCCCGGTGGTGATCTTCACCGCCAGGGAACACGCCAGGGGGCACCAGAAAAGCGCCGAGATGGGCGCCGCGGGGTATTTCCGCAAACCCTTTGAGCCGGACGAGCTGATCGAGCTGGTCGAGAAACACGTGGGCCAGAAAGTCTGAGGGGGGCCGGGTTGAGGGCTGTCTCCCCGGGGGCCTGGACGGCCGCGCGCGAGTCGGAGGACTGGGCTTCCCCCTTCGCGCTCTTCGTGCTTCTCAAGGCCGGGCAGGAAGCGCCCGAACTCCTGGGGGAGTTCATGGAGGGTTTCCTCGCTTCCACCACGCCCCTTCTCTCGCGGGAGAAGGTGGTGGACCTTAGCCGCCGCTCGGGCTACCTCTTTTTGAACAAGCGCCGTCTTCCCGTGGATTTCACTGTCTTTCACGCCACCCGTTTTCTGGTGGAACTCTTTCGGTCCCGCAGGATCGGAGGGATCCGTTTCCTTGCGGGGCTGGAGCGGGAGGAAGTGGAAAAGGTGGTTCCCCTCCTCCTTTCCTCCGATTGGAGCGGGGCCCCGGGCCTGGAGAAGAGCCTGGACGCCCAGGGAGTGGAGCATGTCCGGCCCCTTCCCAAGGGATCCCAGGGAAGGGACCCCTTGGCGCCTCTTCCCCACGGGCATCCCCGCCGCCTCAAGGAGACCCATTTCCGCTCCCTTTTCATCACCAAGAGAATCATAGGGGGGATCCGCGATTACAACGGGGTGGATCCCAAACTGGCCAAGAGGATCCTTCACGGGATCGTGGACCTGATCCTGGAGGATCCGCCCAGCCTGGAGGCGCTCACCCGTATGCGGGAAGCCGGGGGCGATCTCTTCGACCACAGCCTCAACGTGGCCATCGTGGCCGTGGTGATAGGCCAGAAACTGGGCCTCCCCCGCAGGCTCCTGGGCATCCTGGGCACGTCGGCCCTGCTCCACGATTTCGGCCTGGTCTTCGGCCTGGAGGAGGCCCCCGAAAGCGCCTTCCGGAATTTTTCCCTCCTCGAGCTGGAGGCCGAACTCCTTGAAGCCCATACGGTGGATGGTTTCCTGGAACTCCTCAAGGGAAGGGAGCTGGCGGACTTGGCCCTCCGGACGGCCATCGTGGCCCGGGAGCACCACCACTCGGTGGAGGACGAGGTGGCCGACCTGGGCGCCGGCAAGGTGCTCAGGCCCACTCTCCTTTCCAGGATCGTGAGCGTGGCCGACGCCTACGACATGCTCTGCGCCTACGGCCCCGAAGGGGAACCCCTGGGACCCAAGGAGGCCCTGGCCTACCTGCGGGGGCGTTTCGGGGAGCGTTTCGACCAGGACCTGGTGGCGATCCTGGACTCGGCCCTCCAGTCCCTTGAGGAATCTTCCCGGGAATCGCGCGATGAATCCGTGCCGGGCGGGGAGGGACGGGTATCCTTCCTTCCATGAAGCGCTCTTGCCTCCTTCCTTTTCTTGTTTCTTTCGTCCTCCTTTCGCTTCTCTTTTGGGGATGCTCCCGGTCTCCGGCGAAAGATCCTCTCGGGTCCTTGCTCGGTTTCCATGCCTCCCCCCCGCCTGACCTGGGAAGAATCGACTGGGGACGGGATCCTTTATGGAAAGC
>JALUZX010000171.1 GCA_027011425.1 Planctomycetota bacterium | reverse complement strand
CCCCCCCATGCCTCCGCCGGAGGATCGGGACAGCCAGGCCGTGGTGTTCACCCCAAACCCCCTGGAGATTTTCTGGGAGAAATACCACAACTACGTGTACCTGGGCATTGCCCTGGTGGTTGTGATCTGGGGCGGGGTCTACGTCGGAAAGCTGATCCGGGCCAAGAAGAACAATCTCCGGTGGGAGAAGGTCTACCGGGAGACGGGGATCCACTCCAAGGATTCCTACAGTTTCGTGGGGGGCTCCCTCTACGACCGCCTTGCGAAAGCCGATCCCGTCCAGGAGAAGGCCTTGATCGAGGAAAACAAGGGAACCCCTGTGGAGCCCTACCTCCGCTACCTCAGGGGCCGGACTCTCTCCTTGAAGAACCGGGATTCCCAGGCCAAGTCGGAGTTGGCCTCCCTGGAAAAGCTCTTTTCTTCTTCCGAGCTGGTGACCCAGCCTTTGAATTATGCCTTCTTCGACAAGCCCTTGACCCCGGTCAAGGCCGTCCTGGAAGAGATGAAGCAGAACGAGCTGGCCCGGAAGAAATACCCTTTCCTCTTCCACAACCCGGAACCGGATCCCTCGGTGACGGCCGTGCTCCAGACCAATCGTGGGGTCATCAAGATCCGTTTCTACCCGGCCAAGGCCCCCAAGCACGTGAAGAACTTCCTGCGCCTGGCCAAAGCGGGTTTCTATGACGGGCAGAAGATCTTTAAGGTTTCCCGGGGCGGCAACTCTTATACCCCCATTTTCCTGGAGTTCGGGGATGTCCGGACGCGGGATCCCAAGTCCAAGCCCGAGGAGTGGGGCAACCTGGACGAGAAGGAGCCTCTTCCCTTGGAATCGCGCCGTCTCTTCCACTTCAAGGGCGCTGTGACGGCTCCCAATGTTTCCGGCGGGGAGGGCACCTCGGCCAAGCTGGTCCAGGTCCTGGGGGGAGACTTCCACACATGGGACGGCCAGAACCAGGTCTTCGGCCAGGTGGTGGAAGGATTGGACCTGGTCACGGAGCTTGCCAAGGGGCTGGAACTCCGGAATCCCACAGCCTTCGAAGGAGTTCCCGTTCAGCCCCCAGTCATCCAGAAAGTGACGCTCAAGGGGGACCTGACGAAGATCCTGGGCAAAGAGGCGGCCTCCAAGCCCGCTACCAAGCCTTCTTCGGGACCAGGCAAAGGGAAAAAAGGCAAATAGGCTCGCTGGAGTCGCACCGCCGCGCCCCCGATGGGCGGCGCGGCGGGCCCCAGCCGGGGAAAGGGCTACATCAAGTATTCCTCGTGGGCTTGCCCTTCCCCGTGAGAGACCTCTTCCTCCAAGCCGGTAAGCCTGTCATAGAGATCGTCGAAGGTCTCCCGGTCCGGGGTCTCCAGGAAGATTCGGGCTTTCTTTCCGCGAAATTGGACTTTCACCTTGACGCCCAAGGCGTGGGAGAGGCGCTCCTCGATTTCCCGGTGCCAGGCAGGCAGGGATTTTTCCTGGGTCCCTGTCCGGGCCTTCTCCTTCTGGAGCCCCCGGATCCGCTCCTCCATCTCCCGGACGGACCAACCCTTTTGGGCGCACTCTTCGGCCAGGAGGATCATGGCCTTGGGATCTTTCAGGGCAAGGAGGGCCCGGGCGTGCCCCATGGAGAGTGTTCCACGTGAAACATGGTCCTGGACCTCCTTGGGAAGTTCCAAAAGGCGCAGGAAATTGGCCAGGGTGGGGCGGCTCATCCCCAGAGTCTGGGCCACTTCTTCCTGGGTCTTGCCCGAGAGTTCCAGGAGCTGGGCACAGGCCTTGGCTTTTTCCATGGCATTCAGGTCCGCCCTCTGGACGTTTTCCACCAGGGCCATGGCCAGGAGCTGTTGATCCGTCAGGTCCCGGACTACCAGGGGAACCACCTTGAGTCCCGCCATCCTGGCGGCTCGAAGCCTCCTCTCTCCCGCCACCAGTTCGAAGCCCACTTCCGTTCGCCGGGCCACCAGGGGTTGAAGGATCCCATGGGCCTGGATGGAGGTTTTCAGTTCCTCCAGCTCCTGGGGGGGGAATTCCTTCCTGGGCTGGAAGCGGTTGGGCCGGATTTCTTCCAGGGGGACCAGGAGCATTTCCTCGGTGTTGCCCTCCCGGGCTGTTTCGGAGAGCAGAAAGTCCAGGCCCCGTCCGAGCTTCTTTTCAGGGTTCATCCCCATCCACCTCCCTTGCCAATTGCAGATAAGCCAGGGCTCCCGGGCTGGCGGGATCGTAATCCCAGGCAGGGAGCCCATGGCTCGTGGCCTCGGCCAACTTCAAATCCCTGGGGATCTCCGTCCAGAACACCTTTTCTTTCAGGTGTCCCCGGACCTCCTCCACCACGTCTCTGTGGAGGGGCTCACGCCAATCTACCATGGTGAGAAGAAAACCTTCCACGTTCAGTTTGGGATTCCGCGTGGACCGCACCCCTTCTACCACCTGGAGCATCTGGGCCAAGCCCTGCATGGCGAAAAACTCGCTCTGGACGGGGATGAGCACCGAATCGCTGGCCTCCAGGCCCAGGAGCCCCCAGGCGTCGATGCGGGGAGGACAGTCCAGGATGACCCGGTCGGCCTCCAGGTAGGGCTCCCAGGCTTCCTGGAGAAGAGAAAAAGTGGGGGTCCTGTGCCCTTTCCTGCGCAAGAAGAGGGGAAAAGAGAGAAGGCGAAGGCCCGGGCAGACCTCCCGGCACTCTTCCTCCCGGCCCTGGGGGTTTTCCGTCTTCTGGAGGGCCAAGGTGGCGTTGCCCTGGGGATCCAGGTCCACGAGAAGAACCTTGTGGGCCCGAAGAGCCAAGGCCCGGGAGAGATTGACCGCCGTGGTGGTTTTCCCCACGCCGCCTTTCTGGTTGGCTATACTGGTAATGCGCATCCTCGAGGAGGTCCTGTGGAACGAGAGTTACATGTCTTTTTCTCGGGCCACGTTCAAGGCGTGGGGTTTCGTTACTATACTCTTCAGATCATGGCAGGCTATCCCGTCCGGGGGTATGTGCGCAACCTGCGGGACGGGAGAGTGGAACTTCTTCTCCAGGGAGAGGAAAAAGATCTTCTCGAAGCATTGGAGGCGGTTCGGCGAAGAATGGCCTCCTATATTTCTTCCGTGGAAATGAACTGGAGGGAACCGGCGGAGAGACTCCGGGGGTTCGAGATTCGAAGATGACACCCCAAGGCAAGGCCCTCTTCCAGTTGCGCCTTCTCCAGTGGAAGAGGGAGCCAGTTCTCTACCTTCTCGGGGGATTGAGTCTTTTCCTGGCCCTCTTTTCCACACGGTTGGCCCCCCTTCCCCCCCTGGAAGGGGGCCGGGTCTGGGCGGATTTTCTGCTCTCTTCCCTCCAGGCGTGCTTTTTCCTTTTTTCTTTGCACCTCCTGCTCCAGCCCGAGGGGCTCCTCCTGGAAAGACTCCCCATCCTGCCCGGTTCCCGGCGGAAGGCGGAATTCTTCTGGGGCCTGGCCGAATGGACGGCCATGCTCCTTTTTCTGCTCCCAGGTTTGGCCCTGGGATGGGCTCTCCTGCCGGGAAGGTTGGCAGGACCTTTCCTTGCCCCCTTGGCCGTGCTTCTGGTCCAGGGGTTCTTCCTGGTCTCCCTGGGAGG
>JALUZX010000170.1 GCA_027011425.1 Planctomycetota bacterium | reverse complement strand
GCCTCCCGCCGCGGCCGGCGCGGGAATCCCCTTCCTGGAGCTGGAGGATCTCCCCGACTTCTCCCAGTGGGGCCCCGTGGAAAAGGAGCCCCTCCGGTCCATCCGGAGAAAAGTGGCCCGCAAGATGGTCACATCCATGGTCCTTGTCCCCCACGTGGCCCACATGGACGACGCCGACGTCACCCTCCTGGAAGAGTTCCGGATCAGGGAAAAAGAACGCCGCGCCGGGGGATACGGCGGGAAACTCACCCTCCTCCCCTTCGTGGTCAAGGCCGTTACGGCGGGCCTCAAGGCGGCGCCCGCCTTCAACGCCAGCCTGGATCCCTTCAAGCAGGAGGTGATCTACAAAAAGTATTACCATATCGGAATCGCGTGCGACACCGGGAGAGGCCTCGTGGTTCCGGTGATCCGCGACACGGACCGCAAGAGCATCATCCAGATCTCGGCGGAGATCGAGGAAGCCGCCCGCAAAGCGAGAGAAGGGGCCCTCAAGCCCGAGGAAATGCGGGGAGGGACCTTTACCATAACCAACGTGGGGCCCCTGGGCGGCACAGCCCTGATCCCGGCCATAAACTACCCGGAAGTGGCCATCCTGGGCATGGGCCGGGTCCAGGAAAAGCCCGTGGTCCGGGAGGGGGAGATCGTGGTCCGGAAGATCCTTCCCCTGACCCTGGCCTTCGACCACCGCATCGCCGACGGGGCCGACGCGGCCCGCTTCGTGGGAGAGCTGGTGAAACAGCTCTCCGATCCAAACCTCCTGCTCCTGGAGACCTGAAGATGGTAGTAGGCGACCTCAAGATCGAGACGGAAGTGGCCGTGGTCGGCGCCGGGCCCGGGGGCTACGTGGCGGCCCTGCGCCTGGCGGACCTGGGCAAGGAAGTGACCCTGGTCGAGGAGAGGGAGGAGCCCGGCGGGGTGTGCCTCACCGAAGGCTGCATCCCCTCCAAGGCCCTGATCAACGCCGTGGAACTGGCCCATACGGCCGGGAACGCCGGAAAGCTGGGCCTCACATTCGAGGGGCTCCGGGTGGACCCGGCCAAACTCCGGGAATGGACCGATTCGGTGGTCCGGAAACTCACGGGAGGGATCCGGGGTCTCCTGGAGCGCCGGGGCGTGGACCTGGTGCGGGGAAGGGCCCGGCTCGTCTCCAGGAACAGCCTCTCCCTGGAAGGAGGGGAGATCTCGGGCATCGACTTCCGCACATGCATCCTGGCCCCGGGATCGCGGATCCACGAGATCCCTCCGGCCTACGACGTTCCCGTCTGGTCCTCCGCCCAGGCCCTGAAGATCCCAGAGGTTCCCGAGACCCTGCTGGTGGTGGGCGGGGGCTACATCGGCCTGGAGATGGGGCTCGTCTACGCCGGGCTGGGCTCCAAGGTCACGGTGGTGGAATTCTTCCCCAGGCTCCTGGCCGGGGCGGACCCCGACCTGGTGGAGATCATGGTCCGTTCCTGCCGGGACCGGTTCCAGGATGTCCTGGTGGAATCCAAAGTGACGGGAATCCGAGTGGACGGAAAAGGGTTCTCCGTGGACATCGAGGGAAAGGACGGCCGGGTCACCCGGTCCTTCCACCGGGTGCTCGTTGCGGCAGGGAGGAAGCCCAACACCGGCGACCTGGGACTGGAGAACACCAGGATCCGCCTGGACGAAAAGGGATTCATTCCCGTGGACCAGGAGTGCCGCACGGCGGAGAAGAACATCTTCGCCATCGGCGACGCCGCCGGAGAGCCCATGCTGGCCCACAAGGCGAGCCGGGAGGGAAAGGTGGCGGCCGAGGTCATTGCGGGCCGGAAATCGGCCTTCGACAACCGGGCCATCCCGGCCGTAGTCTTCACCGACCCGGAGATCGCCTGGGCGGGCCTCACCGAGAGGGAGGCCGCCGCGGGGGGCATCCAGGTCCGGGTGGGCCGGTTTCCCCTCTCCGCCCTGGGAAGGGCCCGCACTCTGGGGCGCACCGACGGCCTGGTGAAGATTCTCTCCCACCCCGGGACGGGTACCGTCCTGGGGGTCGGCATGGTGGGCCCCCTGGCCTCGGAGCTGATCGCCGAAGGGACCCTGGCCATCGAAATGGGAGCCACATTGGAGGACTTGATGGTCACCATCCACCCCCACCCAACTTTGTCCGAGGCCATCCTGGAGGCGGCCGAAGCGGGGGCGGGAGCCGCCATCCACACCCACCAGCCCAGACGAAAATGACCGGCCCGGCCCGGAGATTCCCTTATATAAGGAACTACGACCTGGACGAGGACCTCCTGGAGGAGGCCGCCCGGAAGGGACGGCCTGCCATGAAGCTCTACGCCTGGAAGGGCCTGGCCCTGGTGCTGGGAAGGGGAAGCGACCCGGAAAGGGAGATCCGCCTCGAGCCGGCCCTGGCCGACGGGGTCCCCATCCTCCGCCGGAGGGGAGGAGGTTGCGCCGTCCTCCTGGACCCGGGAAACGCCGTTGCCTCCCTGGCCTTCCCCCTCCCCGGGACGGGGAGGATCACCCGTGCCTTCGACGCCTCCCTGGAGTGGCTGCTGGGGGGCCTGGAAAGAGCGGGGATCTACGGGATCCGGAGGGAAGGGATCTCCGACCTGGCCCTGGGGGAAAAGAAAGTTGGCGGAACCTGTCTCTACCGGAAATCCGGCCTGGTCTACTTCTCGGCCACCCTCCTGGCGGCGCCCAGTCTCGAGCTGGTGGAGCGCTACCTGAAACACCCCCCCCGGGAACCTGCTTGGAGGCGGGGAAGGAGCCATGCGGCCTTCATGGGAAGCCTTTTGTCCCCCCCGGACGCCCCCGAAATGGAGGGATTCCTGCGGCGCCTGCGCCCCGCCCTGGAAAAAAGCCTTCCCCCGGTCTTCTTATGATCCCTGGGCCCCGGGGGAGGGCCGGGCCCCGTCATCCCGCGGAAAAAATCCGGCTCCTGATGATGTCGCAGACCTTCTGGATGCGCTTGCCCACTTCCTCCAGGTGTTCTTTGTTCCTCGCCCAGGCCGCTTCCTTGGAGGGACGTTCTCCCAAGTGGAAGACCAGAGCCTTGGCCTGGACATGGCAGGCAAGTTCCTCCAGGGCTACGTATACGGCCTCGTCGTAGAAGGGCTTGTATTTGAGGATGGTTTCCTGGAGGGAGGCCAGGGACCGGCGAAATTCATCGATGAACCGCTTCCGGCACTCCAGGTCCGAGCAAGCGTCCCCTCTTGGGTCCAGAAGGGGCTTCATCTCGAAAAGGCATTTGTTGAGATCCACCAGTTTCGGCCAGATTTCCTTGTAGATCTCGACCTCGAGGAAAGCCTGCGGCGGCCGGCCGCCCTCCTCCTTTTGCTTTTCCTTTGCTGCTGGGAGGTCCCTTCCCTGGAGTCCCCCCCGGAACTGGTCCTCAGGGGCCCGGCGGGCCCATTCCAACAGATCATCTTTGGTAGGAAGAGCTTCAATCCGGTCCTTGAGGGGTTTTACCACAAGCCCCCAGAACCACACCGAAAGAAGGCTGAAAAGCCCGAGAATCAAAAGTTCCCCTAAGGAAGCCACGGCAAATCTCCCCGGCAGTCTAAAAAAACCACGCTTCATCCTCGCGGAAAAAAACCGGCTTGTTGCAGGCCATCCGATTTTTGCCGGAAGACCCATGAAAAATTCCTAAAAGAACCGGGAGCGGGCTTCCCCTGCAAAAGCCTCCCGCCCCGCAAGCCATCCCAGGGCTGCCGGGCGGAGAAAGCGGTCTTTTTCAAGGGACCCCCAAGACTTTGAATTCTTTATCGGACAAAAAACGAACCCAAATCAAGCCGTTTCAATCTCCAATTTTTCTTCAGAAAATAAATGCTCCCCGACCTCTCCCCCAAAAACATCCAGGCCTTCCCCCTCAGGTCCCCTCAAGGACAAGTCCTCGATTACCGATCCACTCTTTACTTGGGGAGGGAGGCGTGGACTTCCGAAACGCTCTTTCCACCCAGGACTCACTGCGAGCGAAAGGCGGGCGGGAAGCATGATCCGGGAAATCACCATCAATTTGAGCAACCTCCTCCTTTCCCTTTCCGATGCCGTGGACCTGGCGAGCCCCTCCATAGGAATGCACCAGATGAGAACAGCCTTCGCCTCCTGGCAAATCGCCGAAGAGGCCGGCTTTCCCCCTGAAGTCATCGAAAGGATCTACGCCGGGGCCCTCCTCCACGACATCGGGGCCCTGACCCCGGAAGACAAGGTCAAGCTCCACGACTTCGAAGAGGTGAACCTGGAGCCCCACTGCATCCGGGGTGAATGGCTCTACGAACTCACCCCCCTCTTGAAGCCTTCCTCGGGTATCGTCCGGAACCACCACAAGCCATGGAACGAGTGGCTGGGCCGGGAGGACCACCCCGACGCCCTCCCTTCCCAGGTGGTCTACCTGGCCGACCTCCTGGAACGGATCACGAACCGCAATGTCTATATCCTTCACCAGGTAAAGGGGATCAAGGAAAGAATTTCCTCCCTTTCCGGAACGGAGATCCACCCCTTCATCGTGAGCGCCTTCCTCCGTGTGGCCCAAAGGGAGGACTTCTGGATGGACCTGGCCTCCCCCAGGCTCTACTCCTCCCTTCTCGGAACGGGCCCGTTCAAGAAAATGGAAATCGGCCTGGAGGAGCTTTCCTCGGTGGCCCTCCTCTTCAGGACGCTCATCGACTTTCGTTCCCGCTTTACCGCCACCCACTCCACGGGCGTGGCGGAATGCTCCGCGGCCCTGGCGCGGCTCTTCGGGTTTACGGACACGGAGATCCTCCTGGTCCGGATAGCGGGGGACTTCCACGACCTCGGGAAACTGGCGGTGCCCAACGCGATCCTGAACAAGCAGGGCCCTCTCACGGAGGAGGAATTCGCCCTGGCGAAACAACACGCCTACTTCACTTACAGCGTTCTGAACACCATCGAGGGCATGGAGCAGATAGCCGAATGGGCCGCTTTCCACCACGAACGCCTGGACGGGACGGGTTACCCCTTCCACGTAAAAGCCGACAAGATCACCACCGGGGCGAGAATCACGGCGACGGCGGACGTCTTCACGGCCCTCGTGGAGGACCGCCCCTACAGGGAGGGCATGGAGGAAGCCAAGGTCAAGGGGATCCTCTCTGAGATGGCCCGAAAGAACTTCCTCGACCCAAGGATCGTGGAAATCCTCCTGGACAACTACGACTTCGTCTACGAAAAGGTCAAGGAGTGCCAGGCCGTGGCCAAGGAGCGTTTCGAGAGCCAGTTCATGGAGATCCGCTCTTTGACCTGAGGGGGAAGGTCTTGCGCCTCAACTGAACTCGGACAGGCGCTTGCGCCTTCCCGGTTCCTGGAGCCGGCGCAGGGCGTTGGCCTGGATCTGGCGGACCCTTTCCGCGCTCACGCCGAGCCTCCGGCCCACCTCGGTCAAGGTCCGGGTCTCCTCCCCGTCCAGGCCGAAACGTAGCTGGAGGACCAGTTTCTCCCTGGGCGGAAGAGTATCCAGAAGCTCGCGGATCCTCTGGGGCAGAAGAGCGGATCTCTCTTCCTCTTCCGCCGCCTGGCTCGCGTCCCCCTCGGCGGCTAGGCGGTCCTTCAAGCTTCCCCCCTCTTCGCCGGCGGGCTCCCAGTCCAGGCTCACCGTCTTGCGGTTGTCCCTCAGGGTGGTCTCCACCTTGCCCGGGTCCACGCCCAGGGCCTCTGCCACGGCGACTTCCCCTTCCCCTGGAGACATCCGCCCCGCCACCTGGGCCTGGGCTTTCCGGATCCGCCTGGTGGCCTTCTGGACCCAGGCGGGAATCCGGACCGTGCGACTCTGGTTGTAGACGGCCTCCAGGAATGCCTGCCGGATCCAGTATTCCGCGTAAGTCCTGAAACGCACCCCCTTGCGCCAGTCGTAGCGGTCCACGGCCCGGAAGAGGGAAGCGTTCCCTTCCTGGATCAGGTCGTCCCGGGCGACTCCGGGAAACCGGAACCCCGAAAGGGTAAGGAGCACGATGTAGAGGCAACCCTCGATGAACTCGTTCCTCACCTGGTTGAACTCACGGCAACGCTCCCGCACCCGAAGGGCCTCCTTGGGCCCCACGACCTTCACCAGGCGGGGACAGACCTGGGGGCCCCCCTCGGGGGTTCTGGGAACTTCCCTGCACTGGAAGGAGGCGAGGACGTCCTTCTCCTTCTCCGGGTCGATCCCGGCCTTTTCCAGGGCCCGGAAGAAGCGGGCCCGGACCAGGGCGTAACGGCGGGCCACTTTGTATTCCCCTTCCCGGTCCAGCCTGGGCAGGGAGAGGACCTCCTGGGCGTAGGCCCCCCCCATGGGGAAAAAGGCAGGTTCCTTCAGGGAAGGCCTAGGGGGGACAGGGTCGGGAACGACCCGGATCTCTTTTCGGTCCAGGACCTGGAGAATCTCCTGGAGACGCTGGTCGAAATCCTCGGGTGGAACATCCAGGAGAACGTCCAGCTTGGAAAGGCGGACCTCGCCGCCCTTGGGAATCCTTTCCAAGAGCCTGTTGCGCTTCCTTTTGACGGCCACGGCGGACCTCGTTTCGGGCAAAAGAGTTTTCCGAGTCACTGGGTTCCCTTCAACGAAAGAGGAGGAGGAAATAGCAAAATTCATGCCCTCCCCGCTCCGGGGAGGCAAAATCCCCCCTTCGCCCGGGATGAATCCTGAGTTTTTCCTTGTTTTTCCCTTTTTTTGTCCAATGGGGGCGGCGTCTCGGCACGGCTCTTGCCAGAACCCGGAGCTTTCGCCCGGCCCCCGCCCTTTGCGGGATCCCCGGGCCCTTCCCGTCCTTTCCCCACGAAAGGGAGTTTTTCCAATGATCGTAGGTGTGCCTAAGGAAACCTACCCGGGAGAGAAGAGGGTGGCCCTCACCCCCTCGGTGCTCCCCACTTATTTGAAATCAGGCCTGGAGGTCCTCCTGGAAAAGGGGGCAGGGGTCCCGGCGGGCTTCCCCGATGCGCAGTATGAGGCCCAGGGTGCAAAGATTGCGCAGGACCGGCGGGAGGTCTTCGCCTCGGCCGACATCCTCCTCCAGGTCCGGGCTTGGGGAGCCAACCTCGAGGAAGGCAAGAAGGACCTGGAACTTCTCAGAGAGGGCCAGACCCTGGTGGGGCACTTCCGCCCCCTCTTCCCCGAGGCAGCCAAGGCCGCCCGTGAGTTGGCCGCAAAGGGCGTGAACCTGGCGGCCATGGAGCTGGTCCCCCGGATCACCCGGGCCCAGAGCATGGACGCCCTCTCCTCCCAGGCCACCGTGGCCGGATACAAGGCCGTTCTGGTGGCGGCGGACCTCCTGCCCCGGATGTTCCCCATGCTCATGACCGCCGCCGGGACCATCACTCCCGCCCGGGTCTTCGTGATCGGCGCGGGCGTGGCGGGCCTTTCGGCCATCGCCACGGCCCGCAGGCTCGGCGCCACGGTCAAGGCCTACGACGTCCGCCCAGCCGTGAAGGAACAGATCGAAAGCCTGGGGGCCACCTTCCTGGAACTCCCCCTGGAGGCGGGGGAAGCCGAGGACAAGGGGGGATACGCCAGGGCCATGGACGAGGCTTTCTACGAGAAACAGCGCAAGCTCATGGCCGAGACCTTGAAGGAGACCGACGTGGTGATCACTACGGCGGCCATCCCGGGCAAGAAGGCTCCTCTTTTGCTGACAGAATCCATGCTGGAGGGGATGGAGCCCGGATCGGTGATCGTGGACCTGGCCGCCGAGACGGGCGGAAACTGTGAAGCCACCCGGCCCGACGAGACCCGGGAAGTCCATGGAGTGCAGGTCCTGGGCCCCACGAACCTGCCCTCCACCGTGCCCTACCACGCCAGCTCCATGTATGCCCGCAACGTGGCGAACCTGGTGAAGCACCTGGCAGGCGGGGAAGGAAACCTCGAACTGAACCTGGAAGACGAGATCACCCGGGGAGTCCTTGTGACCAAAGGGGGGGAAGTGATCCACCCCCGGGTCAAGGAGATCCTGGGCATGCCGGCGGAAGCCGGGAAGTAGCCCCACTTCTTTCCTAGGAGGAAAAAAGAGTGTTCGTCCTTTATTTGACAATCTTTGTGCTGGCCGTGTTCGTCGGCTTCGAGGTGATCACCAAAGTCCCTCCCACGTTGCACACCCCCTTGATGTCGGGGTCCAACGCCATCTCGGGGATCACCATCATCGGCGCCTTGATCGCCGCCGGGGCCGAAATGGGGTCCCTGGCGAGCGTCCTGGGCTTCTTCGCCCTGGTCTCGGCCACCATCAACGTGGTGGGCGGGTTCCTGGTGACCCACCGCATGCTCGGCATGTTCAGGAGGAAGGACTGATCCCATGAACGACCTGACCCTCAAGATCCCGGGCTTCCTCCAGACCAGCCCCTGGGTGAACATCTTCTACCTCCTGGCGGCGGTCCTCTTCATCGTGGGCCTCAAGGGCCTGGCCCATCCCCGGACAGCCGTGCGGGGCAACCTGATCGGCGCCCTGGGCATGCTCATCGCCATCGTCACGGCCCTGGTGGGAGAGCACATCCTCCAGCCTTGGGTGATCGTGGCGGGCCTGATCGTGGGAAGCGCCATCGGCGCTGTTCTGGCCCTGAAGATCCAGATGACGGGCATGCCCCAGCTCGTGGCCCTCTTCAACGGCTTCGGCGGCCTGGCCTCCCTCCTCGTGGCAGGGGCGGAGATCGGGACCAAAGGCTCCTTCGCATCCACCCAGATGACCGTCTCCACCGCCGCGGCGGGCCTGATCGGGGCGGTCACATTCTGGGGGAGCCTGGTGGCCTTCGCCAAGCTCCAGGGCCTGATCTCGGAGAAGCCCCTGCTCTTCAAGGGCAGGCACCTGCTCAACATCGCCCTTGGGCTCGTGGTGATCCTTCTCGGGATCTGGCTCGTGGCCAAGCCGGACCTGGTGGTGGTCTACTGGCTTTTGGTGGTGGTCTCTTCTGTGCTGGGAGTCTTCCTGGTCACCCCCATCGGCGGGGCCGACATGCCCGTGGTGATCGCTCTTCTCAACTCCTACTCGGGCCTGGCCGCCACGGCCACGGGCTTCGTCCTGGACAACACGGTGCTGATCATCTCCGGCTCGCTGGTGGGCGCTTCGGGGATCATCCTCACCAAGATCATGTGCAAAGCCATGAACCGGTCCCTGGCCAATGTCTTCTTCGGCGTCCTTGGCCCCCAGGAGGACGGGCCTTCGGCGGACGACGTCTACGCGGGAAAGATCAAGTCCACCTCGGCCGAAGAGGTGGCCATGCTCTTCGATTCCGCCCGCCGGGTGGTCTTCGTCCCGGGCTACGGCATGGCCGTGGCCCAGGCCCAGCACGCCGTCCGGGACCTGGCCAACCTGTTGGAGGAGAAGGGAATCACCGTGGAATACGCCATCCACCCCGTGGCGGGCCGGATGCCGGGCCACATGAACGTCCTCCTGGCCGAGGCCAACGTGCCCTACGACAAGCTCAAGGAGATGGACGAGATCAACCCCTTCTTCGAGCAGACCGACGTGGCCATCGTGATCGGCGCCAACGACGTGGTGAACCCCGAGGCCCGGAACAACCCCCAGAGCCCCATTGCGGGCATGCCCATCCTGGACGTGGACAAGGCCCGCACCACAGTGGTGATCAAGCGGAGTTTGAGCCCGGGTTTCGCCGGCATCCCCAATCCCCTCTTCGCCCAGGACAACACGCTCATGCTCTTCGGAGACGGCCGGGCCATGATCCTGGAGTTGATCCGGGCCGTGAAGGAGGGTTGAGAAACCCTTTTCGCCTCCCGCGGAACTTGGAAAAAGAAAGGGGCCGCCCGGAAGGGCGGCCCCTTTCTTTTCGACTCACTTTGAAGTCTACGGGCCTACTCGTGGGTCCCGAACCACTTCTTGGCCTTCTCCGGATCGGGGGTCATGGTCTCCTCTCCGGGAGTCCAGTTGGCGGGACAGACCTCGCCGGTCTTCTTCATGGTTTGGATCGCCTTGAGGACCCGGAGGGTTTCGTCCACGTTCCGTCCGATGCCGAGGTCGTGGACCACTTCGTAGGCCACGTTCCCCTCGGGATCGATGATGAACAGGCCGCGGAGAGCCACGCCCGCGTCCTCCAGGAGAACGCCGTAGTCCTGGGAGATCTTCTTGGTGAGGTCCGCCAGCAGGGGATAGGCGGTCTCACCGATTCCGCCTTCCTTGCGGGGCGTATTGGCCCAGGCCAGGTGGACGTACTGGCTGTCCACAGAGCACCCAAGGATCTCGGCGCCCAGTTCCTTGAACTCCCCGGCCCGATCGGAGAAGGCGATGATCTCCGTGGGGCAGACGAAGGTGAAATCCAGGGGATAGAAGAAGAGGACCAGCCACTTTCCCTTGTAGTCGTCCAAAGAGATTTCCTTGAACTCCTTGCCCACCAAGGCCTGCGCCTTGAAGGGAGGTGCGGGTTTCGCTACGAGACTCATGCTTTCGCTCCTTATGGTTTGCTAGGGTCTTTTGGAAAAGGCCAGGCCTCCGAGTGGAGGTACGTATGGAAAGTGCAAAAGCCGTGCCGCCTGGACTCAGCCTTCCGCCCCCAGGGGGTTGTCCTTGAGAAAGCGGTAGAGCGTGGCCCGCCCCACCCCCAGGATCCGGGCGGCCCTGACCTTGTTGCCCCCGGCCAGGCGCAAGGCTTCCTCCACCCGGGGCCGGTCCAGTTTCCTCCCGGACCTTCCCCCCGGGAAGGCGCCCGGGCCCGGGCTCCCGGGAAAAAGCGGGCCCGAGGGCAGGGAAGGCGCGGGGTTCCGGATCTCCGAAGGCAGATGTTCCACCAGGATCTCCTCTCCCTCGCACCCAATGGAGGCGAACTGGAGGGCGTTGATCAGCTCCCGCACGTTCCCGGGCCAGGGGTAGCGGTAGAAGAGATCCATCACCTCCGTGGAGACCCCCTGGATGGATTTTCCCGTCTCCAGGCGGACCCGGGCCAGGACCTGGTCCACGAGAAGAGGGAGGTCCTCTTTCCGGTTCCTTAGGGGGGGAAGCTCGATGGGCACCACCCGGAGCCGGTAGAAGAAGTCCTCCCTGAACCGGCCTTCCCGGACCATTTCCCGGAGATTCCGGTTCGTGGCGCTCACGATGCGCACGTCCACCGTGACGGTCTGTTCCCCGCCGACCCTCTCGAAGCGTTTCTCCTGGAGGACCCGGAGGAGCTTGACCTGGAGAGCCGGGGAGAGTTCCGCCACCTCGTCCAGGAAGAGCGTCCCCCCATGGGCCAGCTCGAAGCGGCCCTTCTTGTCCCGGATGGCGCCGGTGAAGGCGCCCCGCACGTGGCCGAAGAGTTCGCTCTCCAGGATGGATTCCGGCAGGGCGCCGCAGTTGACGGGGACGAAAGGACCGTCCTTCCTCGGGCTCTCCCGGTGGATGGCCTGGGCCACGAGTTCCTTTCCTGTTCCGCTCTCCCCGGTGATGAGCACCGGGTAGTCCGAGAGGGCCACCTGGCGCACCGTCTGGAAGACCGATTTCATCACCGGCGAGGTCCCCACGATTCCGTGGAAGGACTCCTCCGTCTGGAGTTTGTCCCTGAGAGTGGTCACCTCCGTCACGTCCTGGATCAAGGCGAGGACGCCGGGAGGCTTGCCGGGAAGGACTTCCAGGGGGGCGCGGGTCATCTTCAGCCGCTTGCGCCGCCCTTTCCCGTTCAGGAAGAAGACCTCGTTCTCCCGCCTTCCCTTCAGGGGAGGCCTGCCGGGGTAGAAGGCGCACTCCTTTCCGCAGAGCCCGAAAGGACCGAATACCTGGCGGCAATCCCTGCCGAGCACATCTTTTCGGGGGAGCCCCAGGATCTTTTCCGCCGCCTGGTTCAAGAAGGCGATCCGCCTCTTCTCGTCGTGGATCAGGACTCCCACGTCCAGGGAATCCACCAGGAGGTTGCGCCGGGCCCGGAGCCGCGCCAGGGCCTCCAGGTAGCCGTGGCCC
This sequence comes from Planctomycetota bacterium, assembly GCA_027011425.1. Classification (GTDB taxonomy): domain Bacteria; phylum Planctomycetota; class UBA1135; order UBA1135; family JALUZX01; genus JALUZX01. Next base: position 126 of record JALUZX010000170.1, on the reverse strand, counting down.
AAAAGACTCTGGATTCTCTCCTGGAGAAAATCCCGGGCCCGGCGCCAGGCCTTCACCGAACCCGACCCTCCCGGCCCGGGAAGCTCGGGAAGGGACCAGTCCAGGAGGATCGGATCGGAAAGGAAG
>JALUZX010000169.1 GCA_027011425.1 Planctomycetota bacterium | reverse complement strand
TTCTCCCCCCCCTCCCAAGAAGATGGGCCAATTCCCCCCGGCGGTCAACGCCCAAAAAAACAAGGGGCTTCCGCTGAATCTTTGGGTCGGGGAGGCGTGGAAAGGCGTCTACGGTCAGCATTCAACCGGGAACGGCGGGTTCGGGTGCCGGCTGACGCCCAGCCCCCGTCCTGGGGCGGACCGGGCCGGTTTGAGGGCTTTGCTTTGCGCACCACTTGAAAAGGGCACTTTTTGACGGACGCGACAAAAGTCTTGTCAAGCTCGGGACTCGGTGGGTGCGCCGAAACTGGCCCCCCGACGTCAGGAGTCCGGATCACCGATCCGGCCTGGTCCCGGCGGGGGCTTCACAACATTTAAAGCTGGGGTCAGATCACGGTTTTTTTGGGATCTTCGAAGACCCGGGACTTTTTTTCGTAACCGTCACTGTTTTCTCCGGGAGGAAGCATCTTTGAAAGCCTAGTCTGAAACCGGGGCTCAGGGTCCTTGTCTTCCCTGAATAGGCCGCACAACCGCCCCCCGTTTTTAGGTGTCAAATCCAAGGGAAAGGCAGGAAGGCCGGAAACTTGGCTTTTATAGGGCTGTTCGGGGGATTCCCCGCCCTTTTGGTCCTCCAAGGACCCACAGATTCTGCGGAAGAGCCAAAACAAGAAACGAAGAAAAGAGAGGGCGGCCCCCCGGGGGGACCGCCCTCTCTCTCGATCCAGAAAGGAGATGTCAGAATTCCATCCCCACCCAGTTGGTAAGGGCGAACTTGCCTTTTCCGAAAACGCCTCCCTGGGCGTAGAGGTTGGTCCCGGCCAGGAAGGCCCGGTAAGACTTGTAACCCGGGTCGATGGCGGGGGTGACGGCCACACCCTTGGAGCTGAGTTTCCCGGAGAATGCAATCACGGAGAAGGGATGGAGATACCACAAACCAACGCCGGGAATCTCCACGCCCTTGCGGATCACCGTGGGGGAAACAAGAAGGACCGCGACGGCGCCGGGATAGTTGGCCGCCCTGATCCTCCAGCCGAAGTTGGCGAGGTAGCCGTATTTCTCAAGATCCGTAAGGTCGGGCCAAAGGGCGGCGTACCCGTAGTCGGGTTTGCCTTTCCTCCCAGCGCACTTGGCGGCGGGATCGACAGCGTAGCCCTGGAGCACCGGCGAGGCGAAACCAAGGCTCATGTTCCAGGCCCGGTTCCCGCCGCAGATCTTGGTTTCCATATAAGGCGGCAAGGTCTGGTGGTAGATCACGTTCCAGGCCAGGTTGGTCGCCACGCCCTTCCGGGGATGCTCGCCGCAAGCCTTCCTCGGGTAGTAACCGCTCATGTGAACAGAGCCGCCGTCCCTATACCACCCCGGCTTGGCCACGGGCTTGGACCAGTAGACCCCGTAGAAACATCCCTCGGCGGGGATCTTGACGGCCTTCTTCAGAGTGTACGAAAGAGCCCAAGCGCCAACCCCCGTGCCCGAGCCGGCGATCTTGTAAGGACCTTCCAGGTAGAGGACACCGTGGCCCGTGACGTCGGGTCCGCCGGTGGCGGGATCGACCTTCCGGAAGATCAGGTAGAATTCCTCCGCCGTGGCCTTGCTCTGGTCCTGCAAGACCACGTTGAACTGGACGGCTTTCCTGAGGTATCCGAAGTGGGAGGCGGGAATCTTCTGCAGGCACTCCCCGGGATTGCTTCCCAGGAATCCCCGAGAAGTATACTCCGTGGACCCGTCGTAGAGGTGGAAGGTGTTCGCCTTGGGAGTCTGGGCCCAAGCCATGGCCGCGAGGGAAAGCACGGCCGCTGTCAGGTGGATTCTTCGCATCGATGCCTCCTTGTTTTGGAAATGACGCGTGGCGGGAAAAAGAAGCGGAAAACAGAAAAGGGAAGGTGAACCGGATTCGAATCCCGATCCCTTTCCTTTTCCTTATCCATTAGAGGAGGGCTCTCGATCCGGGTCAAGGCAAAGGGCTTTCTGGTTTCGAAAAATAAGGAGGATTTCTTCCTCTTCTCCGGCCTTTTGTCTCTCCTTGAAGCACCCAAACCGCCCAGTCTCGATTCGATACACCAAGAAGTGATTCTCCGCCCCCCTTGTAAACTCCCTTCCCCGTTCTCACCAGGACGAGAGGGGCGCGATCCGCGGGAGTGGAAAGGAGGAGCCCTTCCCCTCCCCGGCGGGGAGCAGACGCAGGAAGACGGCCAGGCGGAGGAACTTCCTGGAGCCCAGGTGGACGGAGAGTCTTCTCACACCCCCGTTCTTTCTTTGGCCCTTGGGATGGGGCGAGGAGGGAAGGGGCTCCGCCGGGAGAACCTGGAACTTCGCGCCCCGGGGTTCCAGGAGCCGGGCTTCCAACCGGCGCCCCTTCCGTGACAGGACCGCCGTCGCGCCATCCCTCCCAACCCGGATCTCCGCGCGGGTATGCATGAACCACCGGAGGTCGAGACCTTTCCCCTTCAAGGGTTTCACTTCGTCCTGGACCAGGACCCATCCTGGTTTGCGGGAAAAGAAAAACCCTCTTTTCACGGAGGCGGCACCGCCCCGGTAGGCCCGGGAGAGGTCCAGGACCGCCTTGGCCGAAAGAGGTTTCGATTCGAACTTCACCACCCGGGCCCGGGCGAGAGGATCCTGGTCCGGCCCTTTGCCCCCATTTAGGACAAGAGTATTGTGACCTTCCGCTCTCATCCGGTAATAGTTCCAGCGGCTCCCATGCCTCCCCCGGGACCAGTATCCGGGCAGGTTGTAATCGTCCGCCCCGAGATCCAGGGCCCACCGCACGCCGCCGGCCTCGAACACGAAGGATCCCAGATCCAGGTGGGCGTGATTGGCCTGGTTGTCACCCCCCTTGGCGGCGAGGAAGAAGGCGTTTTCGTCCCCCCAGGCGGAACGGAAGGAAACGACCTGGACTCCCCGATACCACTTGTCCAAGGGAAGCCCGGCCCCGGCGGGAGACAGGCCTTTCCGGGAATACCAGAGAAGGTCCAGCGGCGCGGGTTTCGGCGTCTCCCTCTCGTGCCGGGCATACACGGGATTCTTGAAACGTCGGTCCATCCAGAAGAAGACGGGCCCGTAGACGGGATGGTCCCCTCCGTCGGCGAAGTTGAAGGTCCTCCCCGAGGGCCCCGTGAGAAAGATGGGGAAAAGCCCGGTCACGTCCATCCCCTTGGTCCGGGAGAGCCCGAAATCCGTCCCCAGGGAAGTCTCGAGAGAAGCCAGAAACATGGCGGTATACCTGTTTGCATAACCCCAATACCCGGGGCCTTCCGCCCACCCCCCGTCCGGGGCGAGACGGGACAAGGCCCTGGGGAGGCTCGAGAGGGCCCCGCGAAGGATCCCCCGGGCCACACGGGGAGCCACGTCGGCCACTGCCAGGGCCCCCATCCCGATCCCCCCGTTGCAGACCTGGTTCCAGTTGTGGCGGGCCTTGACCCACCAGCCGAACCCGGCCTTCCCCCTGTAGGCCTGGAGGGCCGGCTTCAACCCCTTCTCCAGGATGGCCCCGGCAAGGACCTTTTTCCGGCCTTGGGTCCAGGCCTGGTAGAGCCAGTCGTATCCCACGGCGAAAGCGGCGGTCATCTCAGCCGTGTCCAGGAAGTGCCGGGGGTTCCAGTCCGGAAACCGGGCCGCCGCCTCCAGCTCCTTCCAGGCCCGCTCCAGGTAGGCCTTTCTCTTTGGAGGCCGGTCCCCGTCCAGGTGGTAGAGCAAGGCCAGAAGGCGGACCCGGCGGAGAACGCGCCTGCTCGTGGCCAGGAGGCGCAGGCCGTCGGGGATGGCGTAGCGCGAGGGGGAGGCGGCCAGGGTCTTCCGCCCCTCCAGGAGAAGCCGGGCGAACCATTTCCGGAGAAGAGGGTCCCTGGGAATCTCCTTCTTCAGGGCATCGAACCTCCCCGGCCCCACCAGGATCCGGGGGTGAACTTTCCGCAAGCCGGCCAAGAGGTCCTTCTTTCCCGGGCCGCCGGGCCCGCAGAGGGCGTGGGGCGGGGAGAGGAGGAACAGCAAGGCCCAGGGGAGGAAAGAGCGTCCGATCCAAGTCATGGGAAACATCCCTCCCGCCCGCCTCCCGGCGGGCGGTAACAAAGGCGCCCTTCTTTCCCGCACCCCGGCCTGCTATGTTGCTGGACCCTGCCCCGTCCCGGAGGAACGGAACCGGAGCCCCCGGCAGGAAGAACCATTGGAACAAGCGGAGCACACATGATGAAAGCAGGAAAACCGCTGGCCCTTTGCGGCCTTCTCTGGGCCGTTGCGTCCATGCCGGCCCAGGAGAAGAAACTGGAGAACTTCCCCTTCAACAACACCACCGCCGTCGGTGCGGAACAATTCCTCCGGGCCCATCCCACCTACGACGGCCGGGGAGTGGTCCTGGCCGTCCTGGACTGCGGGGTCCAGCTCGGCATCCCGGGCCTGATCACCACATCCGACGGGAAGCCAAAGATCCTGGAGTGCCGGGACTTCACGGGCGAGGGGGACGTCCCCATGGTGAAGGCAAAGCTCGTGAAGGAAGGCGGCAAAGCCGCCCTGGCCCTGGGCAAGGAGCGCTGGTTCGGTGCGGGGTCCCTTCCCCACAAGGCCAAGGGCCCCTACTACCTGGCCGTTTACAACGAGAGCCGCCTTGCCAACAACGGGTTGAAAGACCTGAACGGCAACGGCAAGACCGACGACAAGTGGGCCTTCCTGGTCTTCCAGACCAAGGAGGGCTTCTGGGTGGTCTACCCGGACACGGACATGGACCACGACTTCGCCGACGAGAAAGGGCTCCGGGACTACGCCGCCCGAAGGGACACCTTCGAATTCGGCCCAAGGAATCCCAAGAAACAGCCCACCATCATGATCTGCTCCGTCACCGTCCGCCCCCAGGAGAAGATCCTGGAAGTCTACGAACCAACCGGGGCCCACGGCACCCATGTCTCGGGGATGGCCGCGGGTTACCACATGGACGGCAACCCCCATCACAACGGAATCGCCCCGGGCGCACAGATCCTGGCCCTGAAAATCGGCCACAACGCCCTCTCCGGGGGCGCCACCGTCACGGGCTCCATGATCAAGGCCTACGAATACGCCATCGCCTGGGCCGGGAAACACAAGATGCCCCTGGTCTTCAACATGAGCTACGGCGTGGGAAGCGAGATCGAGGGCCAATCGGTGATGGACCGCAAGCTGGACCGGCTCTTCCAGGAAAACCCCACGGTCCTGGCCTCCATCTCCAACGGCAACGAAGGGCCCGGAATCTCCAACACGGGCCTCCCCGCCGCCAGCAAGAGGGTCTGGTCCGCCGGCGCGATGATGACCGTGGACACCCTGGCCACGGTCTGGGGCGCCGACATCAAGACCTTCAAGCCCTTCATCTTCACCAGCCGCGGCGGTGAGATCCCCAAGCCCGACGGCCTGGCCCCGGGAGGAGCTTCTTCCACGGTCCCCCGCTACCTCAAGCGGGACGCCATGTGGGGAACATCCATGGCCAGTCCCCAGACGGCGGGCTTCATGTGCTGCCTGGCTTCGGCCTGCCTCCAGGAAAAGATCCCCTACACCAACATGGTCTTCTACCGGGCCATGCGCAACGCCGCCAAGCCCCTGCCCGGCTGGAACGAACTCGACCAGGGCGCGGGCCTGATCCAGATGGCCAGAACCTTCGAATACCTGAAGGAATACGCCGCACGCAAAGAGTCCGAGAAGATCTACGCCTACGACATCCAGGCCGAGGCGACCACCATGCCCGGCGGCAGGGGAAGGGCCGCCTACTTCCGGGCCAGCCATTGGTATCCGGCCTACCCGGACACCACGACCTTCCGGGTCACACCGGTCTTCCCCAAGGGGTTCACTCCCGACCAGAAGATCGATTTCTACCGGGCCTACGACCTGGTCCCCCAGAAAAGCTGGATCCGCATCGACAAGCCTTCCACCTACATCAAGGGAACCACGCCCTTGGTTCTCAAGGTCTGGTACGACAAGGAATCACTCAGGAAACCGGGCCTCTACGTGGGAAGCATCTACGCTTACAGGAAGGACCTCCCCCACAAACCGGAGAACATCGAGTTCCGCCTCCTCAACACGGTGGTCGTGCCCTACACACTCTCGGCGGAAAACCATTTCACCCTGGAGATGACGGACCAGCAGGTGGACCCGGGCGACATCCGTCGCTACTTCGTGGACGTTCCGGCGGGAATGCAGGTCCTCAACACCAGGCTCACCAGCCCGGAGGGAAAGTTCTGCCGCGCCCTGGTGAGCATCTTCTCTCCCACCGGAGAAGAGGCCGCCTCCTGGGTGCCCAAGGTGGAGAAGAGACCGGGCCCCGCTTACAACCAGGTGGCGGGAAGAAAGCTCTACCCCGGCGTCTGGGAGATCGTGGTCTGGGGCTACTACCAGAACCGCGAGACCTCGACCTACAACCTCAGGATCCAGGCCTCGGGTTTCCAGTCGGAACCGAGGGAGCTGGAGGCCTTCACCTACAGGCACCCCAATCCCCCCAGCGGCAAGTTCAAAGTCGTCAACCTGGTCAACCGGAACTTCGAGGGAACGATCCAGGGGGAGACCCTGGGTTACAGGAGGACCATGAAACCCGTCATCTCCTCCACCAAGTGGGTCTACCCCTTCAGGATGCCCAAGGGAGTGGAACGCGTCCGGTTCGCCCTTGAACTCTCCAAGAAGGACTTCAACCTCTTCACCGACTTCGCGGTCCAGATCCGCGACTCCCGGGGCAGGGCCCTGGCCCAGGGAGGCTTCTCCTACCACGACCTCCAGATCGGGATTCCCAACGACGGGAGGGGCAACACGTTCAACCTCGTGCTGATCCCGGGGTTCGCGGACAAGCGCCCCAGGCCCTTCAAGGTGGAGATAAGGGAAGAGTATTACACATCCAGGCGGATCGCCATTCGCGTGGGTCCGGCCAGGATCTACCCTTACGTTCCCACGGAACTCACCTTCTCCCTCTCCGAGCCCCCGGGCCCGGTGCCCGAAGGTTTCCTGCCCATGGGCCAGATCCTCTTCAGGGACGCCGCGGAAAACCAGATCCAGGGATTCGTTCGGGTCCGGTTCCTGGTGGAACCGGTCAAGGGGAACCGCTGAGCCCCCGGGGAGGGGGCCCTCGGCCGGGAGGCCGCCATGACCTGGGCTTTCGGTTTCGGGACAGGCGGAACATTCCGGGAAGCCCTGGAAAGGGCGGCTCTCCAGGCCGTGGAAGCCCTGGAGGATGATCCGGACCTCCTGCTCTTCTTCTCTACATGCCCCCTCCCCAAAAGGGCCTTTCCCTTCCCGGCCGGACCCGCATCCCGTCCGGGCGCCACCCTCCTGGCCGGCGCCCGGGCCCACCAGGTCTGGAAACCTGGAACTGGGTGGACCCGGGCCCCGGCGGTGGGTCTCCTGGCCGGGTCCTTCCCCTTTCCCTGCGTCCAGGCCCTCCGTTTCCGGCCCAAGGTGTTACCCTCCCCCGATGGGGATCCCCGCACCTGGCGCCGGGTCCTGGGTTTCCAGGGACCGCCCCCGGCGGCCCTTCTGCTCCTGGCGGGGCTCAGGTCCTTCCACCTCGCTCCCCTTCTCCCCGGTCTCCAGGCGGCCCTTCCCCGGACCACCCTTGCCGGCGGAGTCCTCGGCCCGGAGGGCCCCGGGAACAGGACGGGCTCGGTCTTCCTGGAAAGCATCCTTCCCCGGGAGGAAGCCCTGGGCCTTGCCCTGGACCCACCCACATCCATGGAAGTTCTTTCTCTCCCGGCCTTCCGTCCCCTTGGGCCGCCCCACAAGGTCACCGCCATGGCCGGGGAGGAGGTGGGAGAACTGGAGGGCCGGCCCGCCTGGGAGGTCCTCCGGGAGGAACACCGGGAGACTTCGGGTGAAACATCCCTCCTGGCCGAGGTCTCTTCCCATCCCCCCCGGGAAGACGGCGCCCTCCCCTGCGCAGAGGCGAGGATGGTTCTTCGCGTGGGAAAAAGGGTCCGGATCCTCACCCCCGGCGGCCTCAGGGAGGGTCAATGGGTCCGCCTCTGCCTTCCCGACCCGGAAGCGGCCTGGAAGAAGGTCCAGGCCCTCCCCTCTTTTTCCTGGAAAGGAGATGGATGCGCCATCCTATTCGCCTGCCCCACTTCCTGCCGGGATCCTTCCAGGGACCCTGCGGCGGCCCTGGCCGAAAGAATGGGCGGCATCCCTTTCCTGGGCGCCCGATCCTGGGCCCAGATCGCGGCCGTTCCAGGGTGCGGCCCCCTTTTGCTCGGCCAGAGTCTCGTCCTTTGTCGAATCGGGGAAGTCCCGGATGCGCCTTCAGCAGGTTTCCAGGGCCGGCGACAGGGAAGGGGCTGACCTTCTCCCTTCCAGGATTTCCTCGAAGGTGCCCTCCAGGAGGTCCAGCCGGGCCTCCATGGAAAAGGACCGGGCCACCCGGAGCCCTTCTTCGCGGAGTCTTGCCCGGAGGTCTCCGCGCCTGGCCAGGAGGAGCAGGGCGGCGCCCATGGATTCCGCGTCGCCGGGAGGCGCCAGGAGAGCGAATTCCCTGTTTCCGTAGGAGCGCACACAAGGAATGTCGGTGAGAATCGAGGGGACCCCGCAGGCAAGGGCCTCGAGCCCGGGCAGGTAGAAACCTTCGTTCTCCGAAAGGGCTGTCCCCAGGAAGACGTCCAGGCTCCGGTAGAAATCCCCCATCTTCCCGTAAGGAAGGTTCCTGTAGGCCTCCACGGGGAAAGGGGCGCGGAATTCCGCTTCCAGGAAAGGCTTGTGGCTCGCCCGGACGAGGACAAGGTCCAGGCCCGCCCGGTGGGCCAAGGCGCAGGCCGCGTATCCGGTGGAGATTCCCTTGAGAGGGATCTGTGTAGGGCCCACCAGCCCCACCCGGAGAGGCCCGTCCCGTTCCGCCGGGGAGGCGGGAAACATGACGCTCCCGTCCACGGCGTTCGGGACGACCCGGCTGGGAAGCCCGAAGCGCCTCTCGATGAGCCCCGCAAGGTGGGGGGAGACAACCACTTTCTCCGTCTCCTTCAAACGGTAGACCGCTTCCATGGATTCCCGGACCTCTCCCGGGAGGGAGGGATCGTCTTCCAAGCCCTGGCAGAAATGGACGGGCCTTCCTTTTCCGGACTGGAGAGCGGGGAGGACCGTAGTCCAGAAGGTTCCCACCACCAGGTCGGCTGGCTCAACATCTTCCAGGGTGAGACTCCGGTCCCGAAAAACCGGGAAGGCGCACTCCCTCCAGGGCGGCGGCCCGTCCCGGGAGACCACCTGGACCCGGTGCCCCCTCTCCTGGAGGGCCTGGGCGTCTCTGAACACGGTCTGCACCCCGCCCCAGGGCTCCGCCGCGCTCTCCAGGAGATAGACGATCCTCATGGCCCGACCTCCACCTTCCCTTCCTATCGGGTTTTCCGCGCCCCTCCCTCAACCTGTAAGGATCAAAGGGGCCGAAAAGGCCACACCAGGGGAACGAGTCCCATGGTGAGAAGGAAACAGAGGCCCTGGAGCGGCAGGCCCACCAGGAAGAAGTCCCGGAACTTGTAGCCCCCAATCCCGTAGACCAGCGTGTTCGTCTGGAAGCCCACGGGGGTGAGGAAGCTGGCCGAACAGGCGAAGAGCACGGCCATGATGAAGGGCCGGTGCTCCAGGCCCAGGCCGGCGGCGGCGGTGAGGGCCACGGGGGTCATGAGGACCGCCACCGCCCCGTGGGTGAATAGTTCCGTGAGAACCACGGAGGCCAGGTAGAGCCCGGCCACCACCAGGAGGGGGCGGCCGCCGGTGTTCTCCACCAGGGTGTGGGCCAGGCGCTCGGCAAGACCGGAGACTTCCAGGGAACGTCCCAGGGCCAGGGCTCCCACGAGTAGAAAGAGGATCCGCCAATCCACGGCCTTGTATGCCTGGGCCGTGTTCAGGCACCCTCCCAGGACCATGGCCGTGGCTCCCGCCAGGGCCGCCACGGCGGCAGGAAGAACCCCCAGGGCGATGGCGCCCACCATCCCCGCCAGGATCAGGACCGCCAGGGGGGCCTTCCTCTTGTTCACCACCCGCTCCTGCACGTCCTCGGTGAGGACGAACTCCTCCATTTGGCGGGCCTCGGCTATGGAACGGGCGTCACCGAAAGCCAGGAGAACGTCCCCGGGCTGCAGGATGAGCCTGGAGACCTTCTCCCGCAGGTGCCTGCCTTTGCGCATCACCGCCACCACCAGGCCGGCCCTCCTGTGGAGCCGCAGTTCCCTCACCTGTCGGCCCACCACGGGGGAACCGGGGGGAACCAGGAGTTCCACGAAGGTCATGGTCCGGGGGTCGAAGGCGACCTTCCCCTCCATCAGCTCGGGCAGGAGTTCCACCCCCTGGAGCCGGTCCAATCCGGCGATGCTGTTCACCGAGCCCTTGATGAGGAGGATATCACCTTCCCGCATCTTCTCCTTCAAGGGCGGAGGCCAGAGCATCTCCTCCCCACGGATCAGGACCAGGACCCGGGCCTGGAGCATTCGTTCCAGGTCTTCCACGGGCCTTCCCGCCATGGAGGAACCCTGGTGGATCCCCACCTCGGTGACGAACTCCCGGGTCTTTTCCCCTTCCCGGGGCACGCCCAGACTCGGTCTCTCGGGGAGGAGTTTCTTCCCGAAAAGAAGCAGGTAAGCCAGGCCCAAGGCGGTGAAGGCCGCTCCCACTGGGAGGATTTCGAAGATCCCGATGGGCGGAAACCCATGCCGGGCCGTGACCTCCGAGACCAGGATGTTGGTGCTCGTCCCGAGAAGCGTGCAGGTCCCTCCCAGGATGGATGCGTAGGAAAGGGGAATGAGGAGCTTGCTGGGAGGAACGTGGAAACGCCCGGCCAGCCCCAGGACCACGGGAAGGAAGACCGCCACGGTGGGTGTGTTGTTCACGAAGGCCGAGGCCAGGGCCGTGACCAGGCACATCCAGAAAAGCAGGGGCGTCATCCGCCCGGAAGAACGGGCCGCCAGGAAGCGGACCAGCCAGGCCAGTGCTCCCGTCCGGTGAAGCCCTTGGGCCATCACCAGGAGCGATCCGATGGTGATCACCGCCGGGTGGCCGAAGAATCCCAAGGCCTGGCCGGGCTCGACGAGCCCCGCCAGGACCACCGCCAGGAGGGCCAAGAGCCCCACCTGGTCCATGGGGAGAAGCTCCAGGGAAAGGAGGAGCAACACCCCAAGGGCGATCAGCCCGGCAGTCCACATGGCCCCATTCTGCCCTTTTCCCCCCCCGGATCGAAGAAGATGGCAGGGAGCCTCCCTCCTTTTCCGGGAACCGTCGAGGGCCCCCGGCGTTCCAGGGACCTTTCGAGGAAAAACTTGGAGGCGGAACGATGAAGCTCTATCCAGCGGTTCTGGCCCTTTTGGGCCTCCTGCCCTTGACCTCCCTGGCCCAGAAGCCCTTTCCCCCTTTGCCGCCCAGCCCGCCGAGGCCGCCCATTCCCCGGCCCGTCCGCCCCGGGAAGGCCCGCCTGGACGCGGTCTCCCTGGAGGCCTCCATCCGGGACAGCGCTGCCCGCACCGAGGTCCGGGCATCATTCGCAAACCCTTCCAGGACCGACGCCGAGGCGGAATGGATCCTCCCCCTCCCCCCGGGAGCGGTGGTCCACCAGGCCAGGCTTGTGGTGAACGGCAAGGAGGTCCCCGCCGAGATCCTGGAAGCCGGAAAGGCCAGGCAGGCCTACGAATCCATCGTGGCCCGCCTCATGGACCCCATGCTCCTGGAATACGCCGGGTGGGGCCTGGTCCGGGCCCGGATCTACCCTGTTCCCCCCGGGGGAAAGGCCCAGGTCCGGTTCACCATGACGGCGGTCCTTCCCGAAGAGGGGGGCCGGTGGGAATATACCTTTCCCTTCAAAGCCCTGGCGGCGGGCGGCCCGCCCCCTCGAAGTCTCTCGGCCCAGGTGGAGATTCTCGGCTCCAAGGCCCTGGGAGTGGTCTATTCCCCTACGCCGGGAACGGAGATCCGGCGCAAGGGGGAAACCCGGGCCGTCCTGGGATGGGAGGCCAGGGGAGCCAAGGCCAGGGACCTGAAACTCTTCTACTCCATGGCGGAGAAAGAGTTCGGCGCCCTGGCCCTCTTCTATTCACCCAAGGGAGGCTCCGGGACCTTCCTGCTCGCCCTCAGCCCCAGGC
>JALUZX010000168.1 GCA_027011425.1 Planctomycetota bacterium | reverse complement strand
GCAATGAAGCCCATCGAACCCGCTTTGCGAACCCGAAGAATCCGATACGCCATCCGGGACATCGTGGTCCTGGCGGACAGGCTCCGCCGGGAGGGAAAGAAGATCCTTTCCTTGAACATCGGCGATCCCTGCCTTTTCGGGTTCCAGCCGCCGAGCGAGCTGATCGAAGCGGTCCACGAGGCCATGAAGGCGAACCACAACGGCTACGGCCCCGCCCTGGGTGTCCCGGAAGCCCTGGACGCCCTCGCCAAGGAGGGAACCCGCAAGGGGATCCGGGAGTTGCGGTCCATCTTTATCACTACCGGCGCATCCGAAGCCATTGAAGTCTGCCTCACGGCCCTCCTGGACCCGGGGGAGAACGTCCTGCTCCCGGCGCCGGGCTATCCACTCTACTCGGCGATCATGGGAAAGCTCGATTGCCCCTTGAACTTCTACCACCTGGACGAGGAAAAGGGCTGGGCCCCGGACATCGACAACATTGCCTCCCGGATCAATTCCCGTACCAGGGGAATCGTCTTGATCAATCCGAACAACCCGACGGGCGCCCTCTACGACGTGGAGACCCTGAAGGCCATCCTGGAGATCGCCCGTGAAAAGAACCTGGTGGTCTTCTCCGACGAGATCTACGACCAGTTGGTCTTCGACGGGAACACCCACGTGGCCACGGCTTCCCTGGCGGACGACATCCCCATGGTGACCTTCGGGGGGCTCTCCAAGAATTTCGTGACCCCCGGATGGAGGATCGGCTGGGGCATGCTCTCGGGACCGCCCGAGGTCGTCAGGGACTACGACAAGGCCATCCAGAAGATCCTCCGGGCGAGGCTCTGCGCGAATCACCCAGAGCAATACGCCATTCCTGTGGCCCTCAACCGGGGCAGGCGGCACATTCCAGCCATGATCGACGTCCTCCAGAAGAGACGGGACGTAACGGTGGAAAAACTGAACGCCATGGAAGGGGCATCCTGTGTGAAACCCGGAGGCGCCTTCTACGCATTCCCCACCATCGACATTCCGGGAAACGACAAGGATTTCTGCGAGGAACTCCTGAGGGAAACGGGGGTGCTCACCGTCTTCGGGGAAGGATTCGGCCAGAGACCCGGCACCAAGCACCTCAGGATCGTCTTCCTTCCTCCCGAGGAAATCCTCAACGACGCCTTCGAGAGGATGGACGCCTTCCTCCAGAAAGTCCGCAAGAGGCAACCCGCTTCATCGTAGGGGACGGCGCAGGGAGCGGCGGGCAAAGGCTGGGCTGGAGCCCGCCGCCCCTCGGGGTCTCAACGGACTGGCTTCAGGGCCACGGCCGCCAGGGGCGGAAGGGTGATCCGCACGCTTGCCGGAAATCCGTGGGAGGGATGGGGTTCGGCCGTCACCATCCCCGCGTTCCCCATGTTCGACCCTCCGTAGAACTCGGAATCCGAGTTCAAGACTTCCTTGTAGGGCCCCGCATGGGGCACACCGAAGACATACCCCTCCCTCGGGACGGGCGTGAAATTGAAGGCGAAGAAGACGAAGTCACCGGGGTCGTTTCCCTTGCGGATAAACGCCACCACGCTCCCGTTCACGTCGTGGAAATCCACCCACTGGAAACCCTCCGGGTCGTGGTCCCGCTCCCACAGGACCGGCGTCTCCCTGTAGAAGTGGAAGAGATCGCGAACGAATTCCATGAGCTTCTTATGCTCCGGGTAGGCGCAAAGATGCCAGGGGAGGCTCTCCCCGTGCCACCACTCCCAGGGGTGGCCGAACTCCCCGCCCATGAAGAGGAGCTTCTTCCCGGGCTGGGCCGCCATGTAGGCGTAGAGAAGGCGAAGGTTGGCGAGCTGTTGCCACCGGTCGCCGGGCATCTTGGAGAGCAGGGACCCCTTGCCGTGCACCACCTCGTCGTGCGAGAGGGGGAGGATGAAGTTCTCCGTCCAGGCGTAGAGCATGGCGAAGGTCAGGTTGCCGTGGTGATACCTGCGGTGGATGGGGTCCTTGGAGAAGTATTCCAGGATGTCGTGCATCCAGCCCATGTTCCACTTGAATCCGAAACCCAGCCCCCCCAGGTAGACCGGCAGGGTCACCCCGCCCCAGGCCGTGGATTCCTCGGCCACGGAAATGACCCCGGGGAACCTGCCGTAGACCAGCTCGTTGGTCCTCTGGAGAAAGGAGATGGCCTCCAGGTTTTCCCTTCCCCCGTAACGATTGGGGATCCATTCGCCTTCCTTGCGGCTGTAGTCCAGGTAGAGCATGGAGGCCACGGCGTCCACCCTCAGCCCGTCCACGTGGAACTGGTCCAGCCAGTAGACGGCGTTGGCCGTAAGGAAGTTGCGCACTTCATGGCGCCCGTAATTGAAGACGAGGGTCCCCCAGTCCGGATGCTCCCCGAGTCTCGGGTCCTCGTGCTCGTAGAGGGCGGTCCCGTCGAAGCGCGCCAGGCCGTGGGCGTCCTTGGGGAAGTGGGCGGGGACCCAGTCCAGGATGACGCCGATCCCGTTCCGGTGGCAGTAGTCCACGAACCACCGGAAATCGTCGGGGTCGCCGAACCGGCTGGTGGGCGCGTAAAAGCCCACCACCTGGTATCCCCAGGACTCGTCCAGGGGATGCTCCATCACCGGCATGAGTTCGATGTGGGTGAAGCCCAGCCACTTGACGTGCTCCACCAGAAGAGGCGCCATCTCCCGGTAGGTGAGCCACCGGTTTCCTTCCTCGGGGACCCTTCTCCAGGAGCCCAGGTGGACCTCGTAGATGGACATGGGCCGGGTCCTGGGATCGACCTTGGCCCGTTCCTCCATCCATTCCCGGTCCCCCCACTGGAAGCCCTCCAGGCGGGTCACCACCGAGGCCGTCCTGGGGCGGAGTTCCATCTTCAAGGCGTAGGGATCGGATTTGAGGAGCAGGTGTCCCTCCTGGGTCTTGATCTCGAACTTGTAGAGGGCCCCTTCCCAAACCCCGGGGAGGAAGATCTCCCAGATCCCCGACGACCCCAGCACCCGCATGGGATGCTTCCGGCCGTCCCAGCCGTTGAAATCCCCCACCACGCTCACCCGGACCGCGTTGGGGGCCCAGACAGCGAAGGAAGTGCCCTTCACCCCCTGGTGCTCCCTGGGATGGGCCCCGAGAAAGCG
This sequence comes from Planctomycetota bacterium, assembly GCA_027011425.1. Taxonomy (GTDB): domain Bacteria; phylum Planctomycetota; class UBA1135; order UBA1135; family JALUZX01; genus JALUZX01. The sequence goes on along the minus strand of JALUZX010000168.1, from coordinate 494 downwards.
CCAGATGTCCTGGTGGTTCCCTTCCCCGAAGAGGTAGAGGTCGAAATCCCCCAGAGTGGGCAGGAAGGAGTAGGGATCCTCTTTTTCCACTTCCGCCCCTCCCGGGAACTTGAACCTCAACTTGTAGCGCAAGGGCATGCGGGCCTTGATCTCCGGGGACTCGAAGAGCCCCTCGGGGTGGATCCTCTCCATGGGGACGGGCTTCCTTCCCTTGCGGATCACCCATCCCTCCTCGGCGCCGGGCTCCCAGGCCCGGACCACGCAACCCCCCTTGCCGCCCCGCCTGGGGTGGACACCAAGCCAGGTATGGGGGTCGGGATGCTCCAGGCGGAGGATTTTTTCCGCCGCCGGGTCCAATCCACGCTCTTTCTTGTTCAATTCCTGCATGGCCTCGCCGCGCCCCGCCGGGGGGGCATCTTTCCTAACCTTCTTGATCCCCAAGAGTTTGCCGGGGTGCATCCTTCCGGCAAGACCCTGCCCCTTTCAAGAGGAAA
>JALUZX010000167.1 GCA_027011425.1 Planctomycetota bacterium | reverse complement strand
CTTCATCCTTGGCCCCGAGCACCCGCTGGACGATGGTCTGGTCGGTGCACCAATACCAGATCCCGATTACCGGATACCCAAGGAACACGGTATACCAGGCAAGCCCCGAGGCGTCCCCCGCGGGGCGCAGCATCTCCATGGAGCCGGGGGGAATGTTCGCCGTGAGCCCGCCCCATCCGCCCACCCTCACCAAGGCGATGGCCGTAATACAGAGCGCCCCGGCGATCAGGACCACCGTCTGGATGGACTCGGTCCAGACCACCGCCGCCAGGCCGCCGATGATGGTGTAGAGGCCCGTAAGAAGGGCCACCGCCACGATGCTCCACAGGATGTCCAGGTTGAAGAGCCCGTGGAGGACCACGGCGCCCGCGTAGAGGGAGCACCCGATGTGGATGAAGACGGCGGAGATGATCGAAAGCAGGGAGAGCCACAGCCTGGAGCGGTGGTCGTAGCGGCGCTCCAGGAAGTCGGGAAGGGTGGCCACCTTGGTCCGGATGTAGAAGGGGGCGAAAAAAAGGGCCAGGACGATGAGGGTGAAGGCGGCCATCCATTCGAAGTTCCCGTAGACCAGGCCGTTCTTGTAGCCCTGCTCGGCCAGGCTCACCAGGTGGACCGTGGAGATGTTGGTGGAAAAGAGGGCCAGGCCGATGACGGGCCAGGTGAGGGAACGGCCGGCGAGAAAGAAGTTCTTCCCTCCCCGGCCGCGGCCCCGCAGGCCCGCCCAGCACCCCAGGCCCACGATCCCGGCCAGGTAGAGGACGATGACCAGGGAGTCCCAGAGCCCGATCTCCAGGTTCGCGGCGCCGAGCATCAGTAGACGCACTCCCGGGCGGCCTCGGCGTAGGCCTTGAGGTTCGAGACGGGGGCCTCGAAGAAGTGGTCCGAGGGGGAGACGATGTATCCTCCATTCCGGCCGAAGCCCTCGAAGAGGCGGCGCACCTCGGCGCGGATCTGTTCGTGGGTTCCGGCGGTAAGGATATTGAACTGGTCCAGGCCGCCGATCATGGCCACCTTGCCGCCGAAGACCTCGAGCACCGGCCCAGGGTCGGTGATGTTGCCTCCCGTTCCCGGCGGGGCCAGGGTCTCGGAGGCGTCGGTTTCGTTGGCCGCGATGAGATGGAGGATGTTCTTCATGCCCCCGCAGGTGTGGTAGGTCGTCATGTGGCCCGCGTCGTGCAGGGCCCGGTGCATCTCCCGGTCGTAGGGAAGGCAGAACTCCTCGTGCATCTTGGGCGAGATCAGGGTGTCGCTTCCCGCCCCGCCGCCCGTCTCGATGAGATCGAACCTGGCGCCCCGCAGGGATTCCTCGATGAAGCGGAGCTTCTTTTCCAGGAGAACCCGCAGGAGGCGGTGCACCCAGTCCGGGTTGTCCATGGCCTCCAGGATCAGGTCGCCCGCGTCCATCAGGCAGCAGGCGTGCTGCCAGCAGCCCGCCTGGTCGCCCCAGACGAAACCCCTGAGGATCCCGGCGTCCCCCACCTCGTCGTAGGCCCGGGCCACTTCCTTTTTGTCCAGTTCCGCCACGGGCATATACTTCTCGATCAGGTCCACGTCCTCGTGGCGCTTGATCATGTACTCCTTGATCCATGTGGTGGTCCGGTCGGCGCCCGTGACGTAGGTGAGCTTGCCGCCCGGGGTGGTGATGACGTGGCGGAGGATCCTGTTGTCGGGATTTGGGTCCAGGACCAGGATCTCCTCGCGCCACTCCGGCGTCCGGACCAGGTATTCCTCGGCGCCGGGGATCCAGAACTGCCCCATGAAGGCGAAGTACTGGATCGCCGCGTCCAGGCCCACCTCCTTGAAGGCCGCAAGCGCGTCCACGCCGCCCATGTATTTTTCCAGGTGGTAGTCCTGCCACTGGTGGACCGTGGCCGGAAGCCTGTCGGGCTTCTCCAGGCGCAGGGCGCGCATCATGCGCTCTTTGGAGGTCATCATGGGTCGGACTCCTGGTTGGTCGCGCCCATTGTGAGCCGCCTTCTCCCCCCGGGCAAGCCAATGACCGGCTTCCCTCCCGCCGGCGGGAATTCCGCGCCTTCGTTTACCTGGAAGCGGCGGCCCGTCCGTGTCCCCCGGAAGGCCCCTCGGCTTCCGGCGCGGGCCGGTGCCAATCGGCTTGCTTTCCCCGGCCCTCCCTCCTAGGTTCGGGGACCCCTTGCACTCACTCTTCCTCCAAGGAGGTTTCACCATGAAGCGCGCCTTCCTCCCCCTCGCCGGGTTGCTCCTTCTCCCCGCCCCGGCCGCCAGGGCCCAGTCGGGGCTCCTCCAGTCCCTGGCGAAGCCCCAGGACTACCAGGCCCTCCGGGTCTCCAGCTACGACCGGACCGGCGGCAACCGGGACGCCATCCCCGTCCCTCCCGGCAAGACGGCCCTCCTGGCCGATCTCCAGGGGCCGGGGGCGATCACCCACATCTGGTTCACCATCTCGAGCCGGGAGAAGGGCCACCTGCGCAAGCTCATCCTCCGGGCCTGGTGGGACGGCGAGAAGAACCCCAGCATCGAGTGCCCCATCGGGGATTTCTTCGGCTGCCATCACGCCCGGGCGGCCCGCTTCTCCTCCCTGCCCATCGCCATCGGCTCCAGGAGGGCCCTCAACTGCTTCTGGTACATGCCCTTCTCCAAGAGCGCCCGGTTCACCCTGGAAAACCTGGGCAAACTGCCCGTCCGCTCCCTCTATTATTATATCGATTACCGGAAACTCCCCGCCCCGCCCGCCACCCCCATGCGCTTCCACGCCCAGTTCCGTTGCGCCTTCCCCTGCAAGGGAGGGGACTACACCATCCTCGAGGCCAAGGGCAGGGGCCACTACGTGGGAGTCACCATGGGCATCCGCCTGCGCAGGAAAGGCTGGTGGGGCGAAGGGGACGACAAGTTCTACATCGACGGCCGCAAGTACACCTCCCTTCACGGGACCGGATCGGAGGACTATTTCTGCGGGGCCTGGGGGTTCGGCGAGACCTTCAGCGCCCCCTTCTTCGGCCTGCCGCTCCGACCCGAGGGCCATCCCAAGGGGGGACTCTGGACCGTATACCGGTTCCACCCGGCCGACCCCGTGCCCTTCCAGTCCTCGATCCGGGTCACGATCGAACACGGAGCCGGGAATAACCGTTCCGACGATTTTACCACCGTGGCCTACTGGTACCAGGAGGAGCCCCACGCGCCCTTCCCCACCCTGCCGCCGGCGGACAAGCTCTTTCCGCCCCCGCTGGAACCGGCGCAGAAGGCCCCGGCCAAAGGGCGCAAATGACCCCGGAAAAAAACCGAACCCCCCGGGCCATGAAAAGAAAAAATTTCCTCCCAGGGGCTTGACCGCGCGCAACGGCGGGGGCATACTTTTTTTGTGACGCGAGAAACGGAACGCGCTCCGGAAAATCCAAAAAAAGAACGCGCTTCCCCGCCCAGGCCAGGCGGGCGCGCGTGACGTCCCGCGAAGACGGCGGGAAAAGGCGGCCGGGCTCTTTGTAGGGTCCGGCCGCCAGTGTATAAATGGGGTCCCCCCGAAAAATACCGCCGACCCGACCCGACCCGGAAGGAGACGCCATGGCCCGTATCCTCCTGTTGGTCCTCGCCCTCCTCCCCCCCCTTTCCGCCCAGACCTGGAAGA
>JALUZX010000166.1 GCA_027011425.1 Planctomycetota bacterium | reverse complement strand
AGCCTCCTGCCCGGAAAAATCGTTCCAAAGTAACCCAGGTGCCGGCCCGGCCCGGGGTCGAAAGCAAACGGCCCGGCCGGGACCTCCCGGGCCAGGCCGTAGTCCGCTCCGTTGGGGACCACCTCCACCTGGAGCCCTGGAATCTCCCCCACTACCTGGAGAAACCGCTCCCTGGCGCGGCGGGTGTTGAGGAAGAGCCGGTCCGCCCGGGCGAGGAGGGCCCGCTCCCTGGCCAGGAGGCGGCGCCTGAGACCTTCACGGGAGGGTTCGTTCCAGGGGTTTCCCGAAAGAAGATCCCTGTAGTCCACCAGGATCTTCAGGCCGGGAAGAAGCCTCCTCAGCCTGGGCACGGCCAGGATCTGGCCGTGGGGCCCGCAACAGAGGAGAACGGCCTCCACCCCCTCCTCCCGGCAGATCCCGGGAAGGCGGCGGACCAGCCTCCAGGCCCACTCCAGGTGGCTGTCGGGCAGGGCCAGCCACCTGGGCGCCAGCCAGGCCAGGTTGCGGAGGACCTTCTCGGGAAGGTTCCGGGCCGCCGGCCTGGACCAGAGAGTGGGGCCCCCGAGCCCCAGGACTTTCACTTTCTCCGGCACCAGGGAAGCCAGGGTGGGATCCCGAAAGAGAAGGCTCTCCTCCTCCTGGGTGACCCAGAGGACCTGGTGGCCCGCCCCCAGCAGCGCCCGGGTCATCCTGAGGACCCGGTGGGACGCCACGGCGGGCTGGGGCGGGGTGTAGTAGCTCACCAAGGCGATCCGCAAAGAAACCTCCTGGCCTCATTTTTTATTGAAAAAGGACTCGGGGGCGCCGGCCCTCCCTGTAGGAACCGGCGGGGATCACGGAAAGAACAGAAGAAACCTAAGACCCGCCCCTTTTCGGGACAAGCTCGGCCTTGGCCTTGCTCCGGGCCCCACCCCATACTACCGGGCCCGAAAGGCAAGACATGGGAATCCTAAGGACCATCGCCCGCAACGCTTTGAGCAACGCCGCCGGCTACCTGGTAAGCGTGGTCACGGCCCTGGTCCTCACCCCCTTTGTGATCCACCACCTGGGCAAGTCCGTCTGGGGGTTCTGGAGCCTGGTCGTCTCCTTCACGGGCTACTACGGCATCCTGGATCTCGGGATCCGTTCCGCCGTGGGCCAATACGTCACCCGCTACTGGGCCCAGCGCGACATGGACGGCGTCAACCGCACCCTAAACACCGCCCTGATCCTCACGGGCGCCGTGGGCCTCCTCCTCCTGGGCGTCACTTTCCTCATGGTTCCCCTGGCGCCGGGCCTCTTCCAGGTCCGGGGGCCCGTGGCCCGGGACTTCCAGTGGGCCATCCTGATCATGGGGGTGAGCGTCTCCCTCTCCTTCCCCCTGGCCGTCTTCGGCAGCGCCACGTTCGCCCGCCAGCGTTTCGACATCGCCAACGCCATCGGGATCTCCGAGAAGATCCTCTGGGCCTTCCTGACGATCTGGGTCCTGGAACACGGCAAGGGCCTGGTGGGCCTGGCGGGTATCACGGGGGGCTTGAGTCTCCTCTCCTGGGGCGCCCGGATGATCGTGGCCTTCAAGCTCCTTCCCGGCCTCTCGCTGAGCCCCGCCTTCTTTTCCAAGGCCTCGGTAAAGGAACTCTGGAACTTCGGGATTTTCAACTTCCTCGTCAATGCCGCCGACCGGATCGTCCTCAATACCGACGCCTTCGTCATCGGACTGGTGATGGCCACTCCCAAGGACCCGGCCCTGGCCGGCAAGGCCATCGCCTATTACAACGTCGGCGCCAACCCCATCTTCTACGCCCTGGCCGTCACCAACTCCGTGGCCTGGACCCTCACCCCCTACGCCACATCTTGCGACTCCCGCGGAGAGAGAGACGCCCTGAAGAACTTATGGCTCGCAGGAACGCGCCTCATCTTTCTCATGGCCGCCGTGCTCACGGGAGGCATGATCTTCCTGGGCAGCGACTTCCTCTCCGTCTGGGTGGGACCGGACTTCGTCTCGGGAAAGGAATTCGTCTCCAGCGCCGCCGTCATGGCCGTCCTGGCCGTTGCCGCCCTGGCCCGGTCGGGCATGAGTTGCGGAAAACAGGTTCTTTTCGGGATGAGGGAAGTGAAGTTCCTGGCCTTCATCTCCATGGGCGAGGCCGTCGCCAACCTGGGCTTGAGCCTGGTCCTCATCCATTACTACGGAATCCTGGGGGTCGCCCTGGGCACCTTGATTCCCATCCTGGTGACCCAGCTCTGGATCCAGCCCCTCTTCCTCTCCCGGCGGCTCGGCGAGCCGCTCCGGGATTTCCTCAAGAACGTCACTCCCGGCGGGCTCGCCGCCATGGCCGTCATGGGCCTTCTCTCCCTTCCCGTCCACCGCTGGATCCAGGTGGAAAACTGGGGGGATTTCATCCTGGCCGGATTCCTCGTGACCTTGCCCGCCCTGGTGCCGGGCATCCTTCTCGGCACCACCCGGGAAGAGAGGGCCCGGGTGCTCTCCAAGATCCTGCCCCGGGGAGGCAAGGCGTGAGTGGGGCCGCGGACAAGGCCCTTCCCACGGCCGTGGTGGCGGGGCTCAACATCAACGGCCTGGCCGTGGCGCGCGCCCTCGGCCGGGGAGGGGTCCCCGTCCTTGGGATTTCCTTCGGTCCCCCCGGGGAGGAGGCGAAGAGCCGATATTTCCGAGAGGTCTGGGAATCCACCAAGGAAGGATGGATCGACCTCCTCCTGGAGCGGGCGGACCGGCTCCCTCCCAAGACCGTTCTCTTTCCCGTCACCGACCTCGCCGTGGCCCAGGCGGCGGCGCAAAGAAAGGACCTGGAGGAAAAATTTCTCCTTCCCTTCCCGGAGGGGGAGATCACGGCCCGGCTCCTGGACAAGCGGGGCTTCCACGAGGAGGCCTCAAGCCGGGGCTTTCCCGTGCCCGCCACCTTCTTCGTCTCCTCCCCGGAGGAGCTGGAGGCGGCCCTGGAGGAAATCCCCTTCCCCTGCATCGTAAAGCCTGTGGTCAAGACCGAGGGTTTCCTCCGCTCTGGAACCCGCAAGGCCCACCTGGCCCACCACCCGGACCAGGCCAGGGCCGCCT
>JALUZX010000165.1 GCA_027011425.1 Planctomycetota bacterium | reverse complement strand
GCCTTGGGCAAAGGGTGTAAAATCCACCTTCGTTTCTCGATGGAGGAGGCCTTGGCAATGACGAAGAAGGTGATCTGGCTGCAATCGGGGTTTCGGGTCCTGGGGCTCTGGTTCTTCCTGGAGGGGGCCCTTTCCATCGGGCGCCGGCTCACGCCGGGTTTCTTCCCGGGGAAATTCCTCTCCTTCGGCTTTCCCGCGAACGTTCTTCTGCTCCTTCTCGGGGCGGCTCTCTTCCTGGGCGCCCGCAAGCTGGCCTCCTCGCCGCGGTTCTCCGCCGGGGGAGACGAACAGGCCCCTCGCAGGTGGAACGAGCATCCCTTTCTTCGGGCCCTCTTCTTCCTGGCCGGGGTCTACCTGCTCTTCCGGATCGTTCCCATGCTGCCCAACGCCTTGTCAGGCATTTTCCGGAAGCTCGGCTACTACGAGGGACCGAATACGCAGGGGCTCCTGGTCTTCTTTTCCACGGGAGTCCTGTTGATCCTGTCCTGGTATTTCCTTCGCGGCGCTCCCCGGATCCGGAGGTTCGCGGCGGGGGAGGAGCAAACCTACCAGGCCGAGGGCGAGGCCAGGCCTCTTTTTCTGGGGGAACTCCTGGAGACCCTGCTTCGGATCCTGGGGGGCTATTCACTGGTCTTCGGAGGGGTGACCATGATCCAGGAACTCTGGGCCTGGAGCCGGGCCTACGATTCCTGGGGGCCTTTCCTGGGCGGCCTGGTCTGGATGGTCCTGGGGTTCCTCCTCCTGACCCGGGCGGAGCGCGTCGTCCCGCTCGTTTTCAAAGATGACGGTCCCGTGGTGGAGGGCTCTTCCATGCCCGGGTCCAGGGCTTTCCTGGAGGCCGGATTCCTGGCCCTGGGGGTCTGGTTCCTGGCAGGGGCGGTCCTGGGGCTCGCGGGCCCCCTGGGAGAACTCGCCCTGGGGTCGGGGATGAAGGGATCCATATACGGATCTTTCTGGGAAGCCTACGGGCGCCACCTGGTCGTGGCTCTCCTCTCCCTCCCGCTCTTGTTCAAGGCCCGATCCCTGGCCGGGTGGTGCGCGGGAGGCGGGAAGGCCGAAGATGTTTCCTCCGCCCGGACTGGGAGGTTTTCCTTGGAAACGGAAAGGCGGGGATTCCTTGCGGGCGGGCTCCTCCTGGGGATTTTCCTTCTCTTGGGTTGGGTCTTCTCCCTGCCCTTCCTCCTTTTCCATGGCCCCTCCCAGTGGTTTCTCATCCTTGTGGTGTTCCTGGTCCTGGCCCTTCTCGTGATCCTGGGGGTCCCCTACCTGGCCAGGACCCTCTATCCCGCCGGGAAGGAAGAAGGAAAAGAGGGAATGTCCCGGCCGCCCCTTTTGGATCCGGCCCTCCGGGTCATGGGGCTCTGGCTTTTGGTGATGGGCCTCCTGCAGCTTCCGGGCTCGGTCTACACGGCCTTGAATCCGGGCGCCTGGCGCGTCATGGGGCCTGCCGTTCTCCGTGACCTCTTCCAGGCGGCCTTGGGGGCCTTCCTCCTTTTCGGCGCGCGCCGGGCCACACGTCTCCTCCCGGGAAGAGAAAGATCCCCCGCTTCCGCTCTCCGCGGGGAAGGCGTCCTCTGATCTCCCCGGGGCGCGGAAAGGGCCTGTAGGCCCGGGGGCTTGTTCATGAATCATCCGGGTTGGAGGAGTTGCCCGACCTGGAGGCGAAGTTCATCCACCACGGTCTCGAAAGGGGGCAGGTCGGACACAAGGGGACCCAGCCACTGCCGCCAGGTTTTTCTGGGTCTTCTGCATAAATCCGAAGTGGCTCAAAGGGGCCTACCAAGGCATTTGCTTGGAAATTAGAGTTTTTCGCAGAATCTGTGGACCGAGGACCCCTGGGAAGGAAAGGATGAAACGTGAGCCGGGAACGGCGGGCAAAGGCCCGGCTGGGGCCCGCCCCGCCTCCTCCCCCTGGCCCGGAGTATTCAGTCAGATCCTGCTGCAAACCCGGATCTACCAGCCACCTCTGGCGTCCTCGGGTCTCGGATCCTGGGCGTGAGGCCTAAGCACGCCTGCGGTCCTCGCCCCTGCGGGAGCCCGCCCTGGCAGCCATCTCCGGGTTTTCGCGACGGACCTTCCTGAATACTCCGGGCTGCCGCGCCGCCCCCTCCAAGAGGAGGGTGCGGGGCGGCGCCGCGAGGGTGTACGGCGGGGCTGACGCCCAGCTTCCTTCCTTGGGCCGGAACGGCCCGTTTTTCAGCTCAATCTCGGCCCACCACTTGAAAAGGGCACTGATTTCTTTGGAAAAGGCATTTACAATTTCATATAAATTATTTACCAAAAGGCTTGTCTTCAATGGTTAGCCGCATTCGTGGATGACGGGAAGGAGGTTTGGGGTCTTCATCATGTCTTGATCTTCCCGGGAAGGTTCTCCTGGATCATCCATCGCCTGCGACATGGACCCTTTCTGGGGCCGGTTGGGTCGAGCTTCCTGTAGCCCTTGATGGGGATTGCGGCAAGCTTTTCGAGCTTCGATGGCTCGAAACCCTGGTGTTCCAGGACGTCCATGAGGCTTTCCTCTCGGGGCGCTTTCCTCGGACATCCAGGGATTTTGGTTGTAATGTTGTGGCAAACATTGGACGTTGTCAAACATTTGCCACATACAGTCTATTTTGCCCGGCCCGCCCCGGGAGGGGAAGCCGAGGAGGATCCCAAAGGCCGGGGGCCCGGCACAAAAGCTTCGAGCCCATGGGTTAGGTCGTTTACTCAGACCTGAGGTCACACCAATTCTTTCCCTGCCACAAGTAGGCTGCCGCCTTTTGGAATCAATGACGGTCACGAGAAAAGTCCCGGACCCTCGAAAATCCCAAAAGAATCGTGTCCTTCCCCCAGTTGGAAATTTTGTGAAGCCCCCGCCGGAACGAGGCCGAATCGGAGATCCGGACTCGTGACGTCGGGAGGCCAGTTCCGAGGCAGCCACCGAATCACGAACTGGACAAGACTTTTGTCCCGTCTGTCAAGCAGTCCGTGGAACTTCCCCCTACCGGGCCCGGGCCGTTTTTCTTTCCCTTCTCCCAGGGCGGTTCGCTCCTTAACCTCTGTCCCGAAGCAGTCTTTCGAGCCCAGGAGGTGGAGTGCCGGCATTGGAGGTCCTTTCCCCGATCGACCTGGCCATCGTGGGGCTCTACTTCGCCCTGGTGATGGCCATGGGCTTCCTGGTCCGCAAGAGGGCCACGAAGGACACGGACGCCTACTACCTGGCCGGGCGGGGGATCCCCTGGTGGATGCTGGGGCTCTCGGGGTGCTCGAGCTACATCGACATCGGCGGGACCATGGGGATGATCGGCCTCCTCTTCTACCTGGGCTTCCAGGGGGTCTGGGTGACCCACGTCTTCTGGGGATGGCTCATCATCGCGGGATATATGGCCTTCCAGGCCAAGTGGATCCGCCGCTCGGGGGTCATGACCTTCGCCGAGTGGAACGTGACCCGCTTCGGCGGGGGACGGGCCACCGAGGGGGCCAGGATCACGGCGGCGGCCTTTCTCCTGGTCCTCATGCTGGCCAACCTCACCTACATCGCTGTCGGGATCGGGAAGTTCGCCCCCGTCTACCTTCCCTGGAACCGGGTGACCTGCACGCTTCTCATCCTCGGGGTGGTGGGGGTCTACGTCACAC
>JALUZX010000164.1 GCA_027011425.1 Planctomycetota bacterium | reverse complement strand
TCGTGAAAGGGCGGCGGTTTTTTCGTGGCCCGGAAAATAGTCTTGCCCACCCAGGGGATTCGGTGGAGGATGCCCCGGACCGCGGCCCCTTAACCCTTTGAACACGGGAGTTCTACCCTTGAAGAGAATCGTTTTCCTCGGACTCGCTCTTCTTCCTTTCTTCTTGTCCGCCTGCGGATCCAAGAACGCTTTGGTCGGCACGTGGAAGCCCACGGAATACACCTTCGCGGGAAAGAAGCAGGACAAGGCCTACCTGGACAAGACTTACCTCATCTTCAAGAGCGATGGGACGGCGGAGACGTCGGTCGGGGGGCTGAAGCAACCCGCAACCTACACCGTCAATGGAAACGACGTGGTCCTCCGTCTGAAGATCGGGGGAGAGATCACTTACAAACTCCAGGGAGAGACCCTCACGATCTCCAACAACGTCACCAAAGCGACCTTCAAGAAAGTCAAGTAACCCGGGGCTCTTTCGGCCTTAGACTTTACCCCCGGAACATGGGGCGGTCTGACCTAGGCCGCTTCATACACTACTTTCCCGGACTTGTTCGCCGGGTAGGCGATTCCCCCGATGACTTCCTTGCTCGCCTCGTACCACTCGCTGGAGATCACGATGATGTCGAAGGGGTAGCCCAGGCCGCGGAGAGCCTTGCGGATCCGGACGCTCTCTCTCCTCCCGTCCCGGGGGTCCTTTTCCACCACAAGGATGTCGATGTCACTGTCTGCATCCATATTCCCTGTGGCGGCGGAACCGAAGATGATGACCTTTTCCGGGCTGGTTACGGTCAGGATCCTTCGGACGATCTCTTGGACCAAGGATTCGTCGATCCCCATGGGATTCACCTTCATGGCCAAGGGCTCAATGAATCGGTATTTCCAACTCACAAACCGGCTGTCCACCTGGATGGAGATTGTAAAGCAGGGTGAGGCAAGCGGGAAGGGACGGGCCGGAGGGGGCGGGCCCTTCCTGTCTCTTCCTTTCCGGCGCCCGGCCGGTTACCCGGCCTGGGCTTCTTTTTCGGCGGCCCGCTCGATGCCGATCTTGCCGATGGTCCCAAAGAGGAGGACCGTGGCGACGACGGCGGCGGCGGTGAAGATCACCCCCTGCAGGACGCTTCCGTAGACGAAGCTCCCCACGGCGAAGAGCGAGGTGTAGATCGTCACGCAGCCCAGGAAGACGCAGAGAACCTGCCAGGGGAGCTTCCAGTCGCCCACGGCGTTGCGCTGGTCGATCTCCACCCCCTCGGCCCGGGCCTCGAGGACCACCTTCTTCCAGCCGGGACCGCCGGGATGGCAGAGCTTGTAGAAACGCCGCAAGGTCTCTTTGTCCACGGGAGGGGTGAGAAAGGTGGTGAGCACCCAGAGGATGGTGACCAGGATGACGGCGATGAGCAACTGGATGGGAGAGATCAGTTTCTCGATGGCGGTGTCATAGAAATAGATCGTTCCTCCCTTGACCACGCCGCCCAGGGAGGAGTGGGCCTTCTTGAACTTCTCCGCCGCCGGCACCCAGGGCTTGTTCTTCATGGCGAGAGCCAGGGCGGCCACGGTGTGGCTGGAATGGAAGGCCTCCAGCTCCTCGTGCTTGGCGTCGTAGGCCTTCCGGGCCTCGTCCCGGGCCTTGGGACTCACATCCCTGGCTTCTTTCCACTTCTTCACCAGGACATCGAGTTCCGCCGCCAGTTCGGCCTCTTTGGCGGCGGCGGCTTTCCTCTCGGCCTGGACGACCTCGGCCGCCTGGGGATCCACCACGGCGTGAACCTGGTCCGAGACGAGAGAGGTGCCCACATACATCTTCAGGATGCCCTGGTTTCCCACGGCGAAGACCAGGACGCAGGCGATGGCCGTGGCGCCGAACATGGCCACGATCTCCGTCCAGGCGTTGATCCTCCACCAGAACCAGCGGAGCAGGTAGATGAGTCCCGTGCCGGCGCCCGAGAGGAGAAGGACTTTGAAGGCCTGCTGGGCGTTCTGAAGAAAGGTCAGGGCGATGAACCCGGCGATCACCATGAGCAGGATGGTCATGATCCGGCCCACCAGGACCAGCTCCTTCTGGCTCGCGTTCTTGCGGACGAAGCGCTGGTAGAAGTCGTTGACGGCGTAAGAAGAACCCCAGTTGAGGTGGGTGCCGATGGTGGACATGTAGGCCGCGATGAGTGAGGCCACCACGAGCCCAAGGAATCCCGGGCCCAGCCTGGCGATCATGGCCGGGTAGGCGATGTCCTGCTTCAAATAGGTAGGATCGATTCCCGGGAAGGCTGCCTTCAGGCTCGCCAGGGTGGGGAAACAGATCATCGAGGCCAGGGCCACGATGATCCAGGGCCAGGGGCGCATGGCGTAGTGCATGAAGTTGAAGAAGAGGGTGGCCCCCACGGCGTTCTTCTCGTCCTTGGCGGCCAGCATGCGCTGGGCGATGTATCCCCCGCCGCCGGGCTCGGCGCCGGGATACCAGACCGCCCACCACTGGACGGCCACGGGGATCAGGAGAAGGGGGACCCACTCCAGCCAATGGTTGAAGTCCGGCATCCACTGGAGGGTCCCCTTGAGGGCCGGGTCGGTGCTGAACTTGTGGAGGAGGGCCGAGAGCCCGCCCACTTCCGGCTGGGAGACGGCAACGACGGCGGCGTAGACCGCCCCGAACATGGCGATGGAATACTGGAAGAAATCGGCCCAGATGCACCCCTTGATGCCCCCCGCCGTGGCGTAGATCACCACACCCAGGGAAGCTAGGATCACCGTGCGATAGGGATCCAGGTCGAAGATGATCTGCCCGATCTTGATGGCCGCCAGGGTGACGGAGCCCATGATCAGACAATTGAAGAAGACCCCGAGATAGAGGGCGCGGAAGCCCCGGATGAAGGCCGCAGATTTTCCACTGTAGCGCAATTCATAGTATTCCAGGTCCGTCATGACCCGGGAGCGACGCCAGAGCTGGGCGTAGATGAAGACCGTCACCATCCCGGTGATGAGGAAGGCCCACCAGTTCCAGTTGCCCGCGACCCCGTTGGTCCGGACGAAGTCCGTCACCAGGTTGGGGGTGTCGCAGGAGAAGGTGCAGGCCACCATGGAGATCCCCAAGAGCCACCAGGGCATTCCCCGGCCGCCCAGGAAGAACTCGGAGGTGTTCTTTCCCGCCGTCTTGGCCGCGGCCACGCCGATGGCCACGACGCAGATGAAGAAGATGGCCAGGACGATCCAGTCGATCCCCACCAGCAGGGAGCCTCCCCCCGTGCCGTGGGCCGGGGCCGAGGCCTGGGCGGGAAGGACTCCGGCCGTTCCGAACAAGAGCATGAAGACCAGGGCGAACACGCCCTTCCACCAACCGCCGGGAAACCGGTTCTTCATGGGGCTCCTCGCCGTCGAATTCGGGGGAAGACACCAAAAGCCCTCGCCTCGAGGGGGGGCAGGCGAGGGAGAACGGGATTTTCTACCAGGGGCCCCCTCCTGCGTCCAGGATTTGGGGGCTCAGGAGCGGGAGGGGACTTCCAGGACCATGCCCGCCTGGAGACGCTTCACCTGGAAGGAAGGCCTCCGGGCCCATTCCTCCACCACGGCGTCTCCCGTGCAGTGCCCGATCCAGAGGGTCCCCACCCCCGCCTCCTCCAGGGCCCGGGCGGCGCTCTCCACCT
>JALUZX010000163.1 GCA_027011425.1 Planctomycetota bacterium | reverse complement strand
GGAAGAAGGGGAAGGGGGGCGCCCGGTCCCTCCCCGGGGAGACCCTCTTCGAAGGGGTTCTGCCGGGAAAGGTGGATCTCTACTTTCTCGGGAGTGATACCCTCTGGGCCGGATGGCCCGCCCGAGCCGGGCCCCTTCCCGCCGGAGCCCTCCGGCAGGTAAGAAACAAGATCGAGGACGTGGAGGAGTTCTTCGACGAAAAGAAAATCCTCCTGGCCCGGGCCCTCCCGGGGAAGAGGGCACTGGCCCTGGTCCAGGGCAGGCGGCTCGGGGTTACGACCTACAAGAACCGCAAGGTCGCCCGCTGGGACCTCTACATCCTGAAGGAGGTGGACAAGGGGGCCTGGGACATCCAGCTCAGGCTCTTCCTGTTCAGGCGGGTGGGCAAGAAGCCCGGAGTCCCCGTGCCGGGCGTGAAGAAAGTGGTTCCCCTCCCCCGTTACGGGGGAATCCAGGTTCCGGCCGGAGGCGGCCGGGTGGACCTGGGAAAGGTGGAATTCCCATGATTCCAGGGAGCGTCCGAAAACTCCTTTCCGCCGCCGACGCCAGGTGGAGGGCCATGCTCCTCCTCAAGGGCCTGCTCCTGGCCCTGGCGGTCCTGGCCGGGGCCCTCCTGGTCCTCTGCCTTGCGGACAACCTGGCGGCCCTGCCCTGGGTTTTGCGAAGGACCGTTTTCCTTGGGACCCTCCTCGGCGTGGGAGGATGGCTCGCCTGGAAGTGGGTCCTTCCCGCCCTCCGCACCGCCCCGCCCGAGGCCCTGGCCATCCGGGTGGAGCGGGCCAACCCGGGGCTGGAGAACGCCATCGTGAATTCCGTCCTCCTGGCCCGAAAGCAGGGGGATCCCATGGTGGACCTCCTCCTGGAGCAGGCGGGAGAGAGGGCCAGGCGGGCCGACCCGGGCAGGGTCGCCCCCTGGAGCCGCGTGAAGAAGGCCGGTCTCGGGGCGGCGGCCTTCCTCGCCCTCTGGGCCCTCTACATGGGCCTCTTCCCGGCCCAGGCGAAGAACGCCCTCCAGAGGCTTCGGGCTTCCGACGACGTGGCGCCGCCCCTCTCCTCCCTGGTCCTCCAGGTGACCCCCGGGGACTGCCTGGTCCTCCAGGGAACGGACCTGGAGATCCGGGCGGCCGCGGTAAAAGGGCCCTTCCCGGACAGGGCCCTGCTGCACCTGGAGCGGCCCGCCGGGTTCGCCTCCTACCCCATGGAGTTCGACGGCGGGAGTTTCCGCCACATCGTGCCCTCCGTGAAGAAGCCCTTCTCCTATTACGTGGAAGCCGGCGGAACCAGGACCCGGGCTTACCGCGTCCGGGTGGCCGTCCCCCCCTTCCCCGAAAAGATCACCGCCACCTTCGCCTACCCCGCCTATACCCGGATGCCGCCCAGGGCGAACGTCCCCATCCAGGGCCCCCTGGACGCTCTCAGGGGAACCACCGCCACCGTGCGCTTTCGCTTCAACCATCCCCTGACGAGCGCCCGGGTCTCCTTCTACGGAGAAAAGGAAGTCCCCCTCGTGAAGGAGGACGACAAGACCTGGCGTTTCGACATCAAGATCGAAAAAAGCGGGCGCTATACCCTCCACCTCCTGGACCGGGAGGGAAGGAAGGACCGGGGCGACTTGAGCTACGCTCTCCGCGCCAGGGACGACCTTCCTCCTTCCGTCCGGATCCCCCTCCCCGGAAAGGACGTCTTCTGCTCCGCCGGCGCCCGGGTGGCCTTCGAGGTGGACGCCGGGGACGACGTGGGGCTCGCCCGGGTCGTCCTCGCGGCGGGGACGGAAGAGGGCGAGAAGACCCTGGCGGAATGGAAGGCCTCGGGCCGGGAGGGCCGCTTCAACGGGGCGATCCTCCCCTCGAAGCTCGGGGCGCGCCCGGGGGACGTGATCCACTACTTCGCCGTGGCGACCGATCTCAAGGGGACCAAGGCCCGGTCCCGGCTGTTCACCATCACCGTCCGGACCCCGGAAGACGAAAGGAAGCGCCTGGCCGGGGAGCTGGCCTCCCTCCTGGAGAGAATCAAGGCCATCCTGGAGAAACAGGTCGCCGCCCGGCGCCGCACTGAATCCCTTCTCGCGAAAATGCCCCGCCTGAGGAGGAGCCGCTGGCGGACCGAGACGCGGGGGCTCACGGAAGACCAGGAAGGAATCCGGCGGGACACCCTGGGCGTCCTGGCGGACTGGACCGACCCCGTCCTCCTCCGGGCGCCCTCACGGGTCCTCCTGGAACAGGTGGCGGGCAGGGAAATGCCCCGGGCCGTGCAGGTCTTCCTCCAGGCCTCCACCCGGGGGAGGCCCGTCCGGGAAGACCTTGTGCGGGGGGTGGGGCTCCAGAAGGTGATCGAAAGCATCCTCCGCCGGGTCCTGGCCGGCGGGGAGCGCCTCCTGGCCCTGATCCGGGAGAAAGGGCCCGAGGCGGCGCTCCGGCAGTCCACCCAGCGCCTTCATCGCTCGGCGGACACCCTCAAGGCCCTGGCGGAAAAGATGAAGACCTTCATCGAGGAGCAGGAAAAGGTCGTGAAGGCCACAGAGGCCGTCCGGGACGTGAGGCCCCAGGACCTTACGGGGGAGGAATTGAAGAAGCTCGAGGAGCTGGCCGCCACGGAGCAGAAATGGGGCGGGCTCCTCATGGAGGCCTGGAACGACCTCTCCAAGCTCTACCCCCAGGACTTCTCCAACTCCCGGCTCTGCACGGAACTCCTGGAGGCCTACAGCGAGGTGGAACTGGCCCAGGACGCTCTCACCCGCAAGGCCGTAACCATGGCGGTTCCCTTCGAGCAGTCCGGCCTGGAACTGGCCAAGTCCATCACGGAGAACATCGAGCGCTGGCTCTCGGACACCCACGACTTCAAGAAATGGGTCATGGAGGAGCCGCCCGGGGACTACGATGTTCCCATGGCGGACCTTCCCGAGGAGCTGGAGGACCTGATCGGGGACCTGATCGATTCCGAGGACGCCATGTCGGAGGACACCGAGGACGTGACCTCCGGCTGGATGGACAGCCTCAACGAAGGAGCGGGCTGGGGCGCCTCGGACGGGCCCATCTCCAACATGAGCGCCAAGGGGATCACCGGCAACATGCTCCCCAACAGCAACGAGGTGGGAGGCCGCTCCGGCGAAGGACGGACGGCCAAGTCCTCGGGCCAGATGGTGGAGAAGACGGCCGGCGGAAAGGGCGGCCGGAGGACTCCGACGCGATATACGCCCGACCCCTTCGAGGCTGGCGAGGTGAAGGACAAGTCCTCCGATCCCTCCTCGGGCTCCACGGGGGGAGGAAAGCTCTCGGGCTCCAACGAGCAGGGACTCAGGGGCGTCCCCTCGCCCCTTCTCAACCGCAAGATGCAGCGCCTGGCCTCGGAGCAGGCCCGGATCCGCCAGAAGGCGGAGAAGCTGAACCACAAGCTGAAACGCCGGCGCTTCCACGTGAAGGACCTGGCCGAGGCGATCCGGCTCATGCGGGCCTTCGAGGAGAGCCTGAAAAAGGGCCTTCCCGCCGATTACGCCGCCCGGCGGAGGGCCATCGCCGACCGGCTCTCGTCGGTGCGGACCATCTTCGAGGACCGCCTGAGGCTCCAGCGCGAGGGGAACCTGCTCCTTCCGAGAAGGGTCGCGGAAAGCATCCGGAGCGCCCGGGCCGAAGAGCCGCCGGCGGAATACAGGCCCCTGGTGGAGGACTACTTCCGGTCCCTCCTGGAGGAGGACAAGCGATGAAGAGGTATTTCCCGGCCGCCTGCGTCTCCTTGTTCCTTTGCGTCCCTCTCCTCCCGGCCCAAGGGACGAAGAGGAGGGTGAACCTGGTCCCGAACGGGGACTTCGAAAGGGGAAGGAAGGGGTGTCCCCTGGGCTGGGACCGGCCCGACGGGCTCACCTCCTTCTGGGTGAAGGACCCGGTCCGGCCCGGGCGTTGCATGCGCTTCGACACCGACGTATACAAATGGGAGTATTACAAGCGAAGGGAGGAGATGAAGCTCCCCCACCCGCCGCCGCCCAGGGCCAAGACGCCCACGAAGGGGCACAAGTACAACACCGCCGCGGGTGTCACGGGAGTCCCCTTCTTCAGCGATTTCATCCCCATCGACCCGCGCCGGCCCTACAAGCTCACCCTGGAGTTCATGCCGGGCAAGTCAGGGCTGGGCGGAAATAAGCTGGTTCCCAAGGTCTTCGTCAAGGGCTACATCAAGATGACCCGGGAGATCTGGGAGAACGGGAAGACCGTCAAGCGGGCCCTGGACCGGGTGGCCTTCAAGATCTACAAGGACCTGAAGGACGGAGTTCCGGGAAAGTGGAAGAAGTATACCCTCTACTTCTTTCCCGGCCGCCGCAACCCCTCCATCGAGCGGCTCAAGGTCATGCTCTTCCCCTACTGGCCGCCGGGAGAATACTTCTTCGACAACGTCCGCCTGGAGCCCATGGAAAAGAAGCAGTGGGAGAAGGAGCGGGCCCTCCTCCTGGAACTGGAGAAGCGGGAGGCCGCGAGAAAGGGGAAGGTGATTCCAGGCCGCGGAGCGGGCAACGTCCCCTCCCGCCGGCAAAGAGAGAAGAAGAAGAAGAACCGTGGAAAGAACGGCTAGGCTCTTTTTCCTCCCCCTCCTCTGCGCGGGAAGCGCCCTGGCGGCGCCTCCCCGGAAAAAGCCCCTCTCCTGGTGGAACGAGGGCTGGAAGGCCCGGGTCCTGGTATCGGTGGGGAGGTATTACGGCCCCTCGGCGGCCCTCACGCTCCCCACGGCGGGCATGGCCCGGCCCGACGGCGCGGACATCCGGCTCTTCACGCTCAAGGGCAAACCCGTCCCACACAAAGTCCTCCACAACGGCCCGGGCGACCGGGTCCTCCTCTACTTCGACGCCTCCCCCTTCCGGGGGGCCGAGAAACATTGCCTCCTCTACTTCGGAAATCCCAAGGCCGGCCCTCCCGCCAAGACTTGGAAGGGCATGCACGGCCCCATCCTGGAGACCCGCCGGCTCGTCGCCTCCAGCGTGGCCACCCGGGCCGAGGTCCTGGCCGCCCTCAAGCGCTCCCGGACCATCCTGGGCCGGGACTTCACCGACCGGGTCTTCCAGGGCCTGAATCCCTTTACCAATGACCGCAAGTGTCTCACCGTCATCTACGGCTTCATCGTGGCGCGCCGTCCCGGGACCTACACCTTCGCCACCAACTCCTACGACGCCTCCCTCTTCATGGTGGACGGGAGGACCGTGACCTCCTGGCTCGGCTGGCACCGGCCCACCTGGGGTTCCTCCAAAGTCCACAGCGCCTCCATCGGCCTCAAAAAGGGGACCCACGCCTTTTTCTACGTCAACGCCACCCGCTCCCGGGGGGTCCTCTGCTCGCTGGGGGTGAAGCTCCCGGGGGCCCCCAGGCTCGTCCTGGCCCCGCCCTCGTTCTTCGTGCGCTGGACCCGGGCCTTCCCCTCCCGCTACGCCACCCTGGACAAGCGCCTGCTCGCCTGGTTCTCCTGGCGGTGGACCAGCGACCTGGGGCTCTCGGGGAAGCCCGTCACGGCCGTCCGGTTCAAGGACCTCTCGGGGGTTCCCCTCTCAAGGAGAAGGGGAGACTTCTGGGACTTCGGGGACGGGACCACCTCCCGCTCGCGCGACCCGGCCCACGTCTTCCTGGAAGCGGGCGTCTTCCCCGTGACCCACGTGGTCTACACAAGTGACGGAAGAAAGTATTCCCTGACCCAGCGGGTCTTCGTCCACCCCAAGGGGACTCCCGGCTGGAGGATCTACCAGGAGGTCAAGAATTTCGCCGGGATCCTCCGCTCCTACAACCCGGCCCGCCTCTCCCCCGGAGCCCTGGCCTCGGCGGTCTTCGTCTTCCGGGCGGCCAGGGACTACGACGGGGCCCTTCCCTTTCTCTACACCCTCATCCGGAAGAGCGGGGACATGGACAAGGGCGGCCTGGCCGACGAGGCCTTCTTTCTGGCCGGCGAACTCCTGGCCAAGAGAAGGGACTACAAGGGGGCCCTGGAGATCCTGGAAGGAATCCGCAAGGGCACCAGGTCCCCCAGGGTCTCCCTCAAGGCCGCCGTCCTCATGGCGGACATCCTCTACGAGAACATGGGGGAAATCCCCCGGGCGCGGGCCCTCCTGGAAGAGGTGGTCCGCAAGGAGAAGGGCCGCCGGGACGACACCCTTCGCTTCGCCCTGATCAAGAAGGCCGACCTCCTGCTGGAAGCGGGGGACCGCAAAGGGGCCCGGGCCCTCCTGGAGAAGGCGGCGGCCATGAAGAGGAGGGGAGCCTTCCTGGGGGAGGAGGAGGCTTCCGCCGGGGAGCACATGACGGCCTACGAGGAATACGCCGGGCGCAAGGACTACGCCTCGGCCATGAAAGAACTCCGGGCCTGGGAGTGGGACGCTCCCCTGGACAAGCTCACCGGGCTTTTGCGCTATCTCAAGGCGGACCTCTACGTGCGCCTCGGCAGGCCCGCCGAAGCCCTGCGGGAGATCGAGCGCATGGAAAAGGCCGACCCGGAGAGCCCGGACCTCCCGGCGGCCCTGATCATGGCCGCCCAGTGCCGCCTGGCCCTGGGCAAGAAAGCGGAAGCCCGCAAGTGCCTGGAGAGAATCATCCGGGACTTCCCCGTCTCCGACGCCCGCCCCGAGGCGGAAAAACGCCTGAAAGCCCTTCAGAAGAGTCCCCCCGGGAAAACCCGCTGATTCCCGCCCCTTCCCACGAGGATTCGGGCGGGCACAATCCTCCACCGCGCCCGCCGCCCCTGAACATCCACCTAACAAATATCCCCGGCACCCGGGTTTTCCCTTTCGGAATCCTTCCCGGAAAGGAAAAATATATGCCTCTTCCCGGGGCCGGGCCGACCCTGCGCCCAAGGCCGCCCCCATGGATCTATGAAAGGCCGGCCATGAAAGGAAAAACACTGTTTCTTTTTTTCTTTCTCCTCCTTCTCTTCCTTCCCGCCCGGGGCCTTGCCCAGGGCCTCACTCTCCGGGACGTGACGGAACTCCTGAAGCTCGGTTATACCGAGGACGAAATCAAGGAGGAGGTCCGGAGCAAGGGAGTGGCGTTCAGGTTGGATGCCCCGGCGGCGGCCGCCCTCAGGAAGGCCGGGGCCGGAGAGGGCCTCCTGGAATTCCTGAGGAGCGGGGCCGCCCGCCCCGTTCTCGACATGGACCGGCTCCTGGCCTTGCTCCGGGAGAAAAAGTCCCTGGGAGAGGTCCTGGACTGGATCGCCTCGCGCCGCGTCCAGGGCCCTCTCTCGAAGGATGCCGGGGAAAAGCTCGCCCGCGCCGGGGCGCCCCCGCCCGTCCTGCTGGCACTCAAGGGAAGTCCATTGACGAGCCGGGAGCTTCTCTCCCTGACCGTGCTGAACTATCCCCCTGAGATCTACGTCAAACTGGTCCGGATCGCCGGGGCGGAAAAGGAGAAGATCCCCCCCTCCACGGCCCTCTCCATGCTTCGCTCCGGAATCCCAAGGAGCGTGCTCGAGGCCTTTCGCGAGGGAAGGGCGCCGGGCGAGACGGGTGAGGAAAAGAACGGCCGGAAGTCCCCGGTCCTGAAAACCCCTCTCCCGGACGGCGTCTTCACCCACATCGGCAAGCGTTTCGTCATCCGCTGCCCCAAGGGGTGGGTCCTCCTCAGGGACATCCAGGGAAACACGGTCCGTTATGTCTTCACCCCCGAGGGAGACAAGGCCCGGCCCGAGGACGTGTCGGTGGGCGTCACATTGACCCTGGCGGCGCCGCCCGAGGGTTCAGTGTGGGGCCGGGAATCCCCGGAGGGGATCCTGAAGAAGATGCTCCCGCTCTTCCGGATGGAGGAGCCCGACATGGCCCCGTCCGGCGCCCTCGGGCGGGAGACCTGCGGGGGCCTGGAGGGAGCCTCCCAGGTCCTGGAGGGAATCCCCAGGGAGAAGTTCGCCCCCTACAAGGCCAAGGTCTTCCTGGCGAAAAAGGAAGGCCTGGTCTACATGCTCGCCGCCATGGCGCCCAGGCAGGACTATCCAAAGTGGGAGAAGACCTTCGAGAAGATCTTCCGGGATTCGACCCTCGGCCCCGCGATCCACGCGGGCCGGGGGCACCGCCTGGAGGCGTCCAGGCTGGCGGAGAAATACAAGGGCTCGGTGGTCTACATCGAGGCCGGCACCGGTCTTTCCCGCGGGCAGGGGAGCGGCCTCATCGTCTCCAGGAGCGGGTATATCCTCACCAACTGGCACGTCGTCTGGAACAACGACGCCGGAAAACCCCACGAATGGTTCACCGTCCGGTGGGACGATTCCCTGAAACGCCCCGACGCCAAGGCCGTCTACATCGGCTCCTACCACAGGCTGAGCGGGGAAACCATGGCGGGAGGAACCATCGGCGGGACCGACGTGGCCCTCCTCAAGATTCCCCCCGGCGACTACGAGCCCGTCCCCTTGACGCCGCTTTCGCAGGTCAAGCTGGGCGACCCGGTCGTGGCCATGGGTTTCCCCGTCTCCTACGACGTGGCGGGCCTCTCCATCTTTCTCACCAAGGGCGTTGTGGTCCGCTTCAACCGCAATTTCCGGGGAAAGGTCGAGTCTCTCACCACGGACGCCAAGATCACCCACGGCAATTCCGGGGGGCCATGCTTCGACCTGGAGACCGGCGGCGCCATCGGGCTGAACACATGGGGATACGACATCGGCATGCGCACGGCCTCGGGACAGAGCGCGGACAATTTCGTCGGATACTACTTCGTATGCCCCAGCGACGCGGCCATGGCCCGCTTCCCCCTGGTGGCCGACCTGGGCCTTCCCCACGACGTGAAGCTGGACTTCTTTCCCACTTTCGAGCTGGCCTCTCTCTTCTTCGCCCGGGAAGCCTTCCAGGCCGCCCTGGAAGAAGCCGACAAGGCGGTGGAGATGAAACCCAGGTCCCCCCGGGCCCTGGTGCTCAGGGGTTACTGCCGGGAGGCCCTGGCCTTCGAAAAACTCTCCGAGAACGATCCCCGGGAAGCCTTGAGGCTCGCCCGCCTGGCGGAAGCCTCCTTCGAGCGGGCCATGATCGCCGATCCCGGCGCCCCGGAGCCCGTGATCGCCCGGGCGGCCCTCCTCCTGGAACTCGGGGAGATCGAAAAAGCCGCCAAGTATTCCGCCATGGCGGTCAAGGCCCACCCCCGGCGCTGGGACGCCCTGATGGTGGCCGCGAAGACGGCCTTCGCGGAAAAGAAATACGGCCGGGCCATCGGCTTCCTGGACCGGGCCAAGAAGATCTCCCGGGACATCCTTCCCGATCCCTACATCCTGGCGGGCGAGATCGCCTACTCCAGGGGGTGGTTGGAGGAGGGAAAGAAGGAATTCCAGGAAGCCGCCCGGATCCAGCCCTCCAACCTGGCCGCCCGCATGGGGGTGGCCCGCTTCTACATCGAGAAGGAGGCATGGGACGACGCCCTGGCGGAACTCCGGAAGGTCAAGGGGGAGTTCCCGAGCCGGCCCGAACCGGTTCACAAGATCGCCTACTGCCTGATGCGGAAGAAGGAAACCGACCGGGCCTTGAACACCTACATGGACGCCGAATCCATGTTCAAGAAAGGCGGCGTATCCCCCCCGCAGGAATTCTTCCTGGAAATGGCCCGGGTCTTCCGGATGAAGGGGGCCGACAAGGGCGAGATGAACAGCCTGGCCAAGTTCCTTCTCCATTACGGGAGGATTCCCCGGGCCGTGGGGGTCCACATGAAGATGGCCGCCATCTACAGGGACAAGAACCTGCGCACCCCGGCCACTTTCCACGTGAGAAGGGCGGTCGCCCTGGCCAAGGAGCTGAAGCTGAAGGAGAAGGTGGAGACCAAGGAGTTCCAACTCGTCGATCCTCCTCTCAAGGCCATCCTCTTCCTGCTCCGGGAGATCAGGTATCCGCCGGCCGTCCTGGCGGACCTGGTGATTCATTGCCGGCTTTCCTACGCCTTCCCCACGGGTTCCAAGGAGGCCGCCCGAAGGGAAATCCAGAAACTCTTGAAGATGGGAATCCCGGGGATCGTCATCAAAGCCATCATGGAGTCGAACAAACGGTTCCCCCCGGCGGCGGGGGGAAGGGGGGGAACCCGGCTCCCTCCCGGCGGACAAGGCGCGCCGCCCGGCCCGGGAGCCCCGGCCGTCCCTCCCCCGGGGCCATCCAAGGAAGCCCGGCTCCTCATCGGATCCTGGCACTTCCGGACGGTGGATCCCAGGTTGGGACTCTTCGACTTGACCATGACCTTCTATCCCAACGGCAAGGTGACGGTCAAAGGGGTCATGGGGGGATTCCGGGTGGACGACCTGGCCACCTATTCCGTTTCGGGAAACACGATCACCACCGTGGTCGAGAAGACCACCAACCCCATCGCCCAAGGACAGAAGAAGACCATGCAGTTCCAGTTCGCCGGCCCGAACGTGCTCAAGATTTTCGATCCCACGACCAAGTCGTGGACGACGTTTCAACGCGTAGGGGGGAGGTAAGCCCCTTCTTGGGTTATCCCTGAAAGGAGGTCTCCATGCTTTTCCACCGTCTTCTTCCTCTCGTCTTTCCGGTCCTCTCCGCCGGTCTTCCGGCCCAGGAGCCGCCGGCGGTGGTCTCCACCATACCGGCAAACGGCGCGGGGGCGGTCTCCACCAAAGTGGGCCGGATCCTTGTAGTCTTCGACAAGGACATGCTCCAGGGGGCCATGTCGCTGGTGAAGGCCGGACCCGGGCGGATTCCTCCCATCCAAGGGAAACCGCGCTTTCTGGACGCCCGCACCTTTTCCATTCCCCTGGGCCCCCTCAAGCCCGGGACGACCTACTCCATCGGGTTCAACAGCGCGCGCAGGAAAGGATTCCAGTCGGCGGACAACGTCCCGCTGGCCCCGTATGTGCTCGTCTTCACCACCAAGGGTGGAAAGGCCGCGCCCCTCCCCAAACCCGCTTCTCCGGCTCCCGCCCCTTCCGGGCCCAGGGTTCTCAGGACCTCTCCTCCTGCGGGGAGCGCCTCCGTGGATCCCTCCCTGGGGAAAGTGGAGATCTGGTTCTCCCACGACATGAATCCACGGGGCATGAGCCTCACCCGGGTCCCCGGGAAGGAAAGGCTCGGTTACGTTCAAGGGTCTCCCCCCTTCTTCGACGGGCCGCGCCACCTGGTGATCCCCGTCAAGCTCGCCCCCGGAACGGAGTACGGCGTCGGGATCAACACGGGGGCCCGCAAGGGATTCGTCACCAAGGAGGGAACGCCCGTCGCGCCGTTCCGGCTCGTCTTCACCACCAGGGCGAAGGCCGCGGCCTCCAGCCCCCTCGCCCTTCCGGCGGGGCGGTGGGTCATGAAGACCCGGGCGGGCCGGATCGAACACTGGTTCTTTCCCGGGGGGAAATGGTGCCTCCTCAGGGTGAACGGCAAGAACCGCGCCTTCGTCCACGGCCGGTGGACCGCCGAGGGATCCACCCTGGTCCTTTCCGATGAAGAGGGGAGGAGACTACCCCCCATGCTCTGGTCCGCGGGGCCCGGAGGCGGCCTCGTGCTGAAGAGAAACGCCGCCGACAAACATCCCCGCCTCTTCTCCCGGCTCCCCCTCGTTTCCAAGGCGGACCTGGCCGGGACCTGGCGCACCCGCTGGGGCGGAAACAACGAGAGGACCTGGACCTTCCGCAAAGACGGGAGTTTCTCCTGCCTGACCCGCGTCATGGGCGAGGAGATCGACAGGGAGGGCACGTGGAAGCTCGACGGCCTCCGCCTGGCGATCCAGGACAAGGGAGACAACTTTCCGGAAACCTACGGCTGGACCATGGAACCCTCGGGCAAGCTGGCTCTCACCATGGAGAGCGGCGTCACCCAGTTCTACGAACGGGTAAAACAAGCCCAGGCTCCGCCGCCCCCCGGAAGGCCCTCCCTGGTCCCAGGGAGGGAAACAACCAGGCCCTCGTCTTCCGCCACCCAAGGGGATCCCCTCCTGGGCCGCTGGGTCGGGCACAAGGAAGGGTTGACCATGGAGATCGTCCTGCTCCCGGGAGGCCGGTTTACCCTGAGACTCGTCTCTCCCGACGGAGAGGACACGAGCAAGGGCACCTGGGTGAAGCAGGGTTCCTGCCTGGTCGTCCGGGAAGAAGGGGAGACGGAAAACACCAAGGTGGCTTACAGGTTCCTTGGGCCGGACCGGATGGAGGTCGTGATCGAGGACGAAAAGATCCTCCTTACCCGCCAGGGAAAATG
>JALUZX010000162.1 GCA_027011425.1 Planctomycetota bacterium | reverse complement strand
ACGGGACGGGCCTTGGGCCGGGGCAGGGCCAGGCGGAAGACCCGTCCTCCGTAATCCCAGGTTCCGGCCAGGCGCCTGCCCCGCCCGTCCAGGAGGGCCGCCTCCATGGCGATCGGGCCCTGGGTCTCCACGAAGAGGGTGCCCGGGTAGGGGGGGGAGAGGATGTAGGCGTCCTTCTTGGCGCGGTGGGAGAGGCACCGGGAGGCCAGGGTTCCCAGGGGGAATGTCCTCAAGGGATTCGAAAGCCCCCGGTGGAAGCCTCCACCGGGGGGATCCAGGTCGGTGATGGCGGTGAAAGAGAATTCATAAGGCGCCGTCGAGGCCGTCCTGCCCCGGCCCGACACGCGAAGGGTATACCAGCCCGGTCGCTCCAGGGGAGTCTCGATGGAAACGGGCCGGCCCGGGTAGTCCCAGTAGGAGGCCAGGACCTTTCCCGTCTCGTCCAGGACGGCCAGGTCCGCCGACCAGGGGCGGGGGGCGCAATAGAAGCGGACCGTCGTGGGGCGGTCGACGCGGAACCGGAAACAGTCCACGTCCCCGGGCCAGGCGATGTAACCCCTGTAGGCCAGCCCAGGGAAGATCCGCCTTCCCCCCGAGCCCGGGTCGTTGGGCTCGTGGAAGTCCAGGGCGACCTTTCTTTCCACCTTCAGGGGGAAGGCCTTCCCGGAGGGAGGAGGGGTCCCCCTGGGCGCGGCGGCGACCAGGTAGTTTCCGGGAGGGAGGTATGTGTCCCATACGATACGCCTTCCCGGATAGTCCCAGTAGGAGAAGATCCTCTTTCCCGAGGCGTCCCGCACCTCCATGGACATGGCCAGGGGAAAGGGGCCGAGAGTTATGGTGACCCGGGTCCCGTGGCGGACGTGGAAGCGGAAAAGGTCCCGGTCCTTGGGCTTTTGGGCCTTCAGGAGAACGGTGGTCCCGGGCGGCAGGTCCTGGGCCGTGCCGGGCTGGTCGTTGGGCTCTTTCTCGGGGATTATCCTTTTTGGGTATAAGTCCAGCGTGAAGGAGCGGGTTCGCTCCAGGCGGAGGGCGTCGAAGGCGGGCTCGTAGCCCGGGGCTTCCCCGAGCACCTGGAGGATCCCCGAGGTGAGGCCGATCCTGCCCGCCTTGTCCGAGAGAAGGGGAGGGCCCAGTTCCAGGGCCGGGAAGCGGGCCGTGCCGCCGGGGCCGGTTCCCCCGGCGGCCAGGATCCCCTTGGGCCAGGCCTCGCAGAGGGTGACCTTTCCGCCTGGGAGGGGTTTCTTGGTGAAGGCGTCCCTGAGGGTCACCACCAGGGAGTAGACCTTCTTGTCCGGTTTCAGGCCCACCCGGAGGGGCGGGGCGCCGGGGGCGATTTCCACTTTTGCGCTCCAGGGAAGAAAGCCCCGGGAGGAGGCCTGGAGGCGGTAGGTTCCCCTGGGAAGGCCGAGAACCTGGAAGGTTCCGTCCCAGCCGGAGAAGAAGTCCGCCCCACCCTGGACGGCGGCTTCCACGTGGAGGGGAAGGAGGGTGAGCCGCGCCCCGGCCAGGGGGTGGTCCGTTCCTTCCCGGACGACCTTTCCCCGGAAGAGGGCTCGGACCTCAGGGACCAGGGCCAGTTTCAAGGGCTTCCTCGCCCCCGGCGGGAGATCCACCTCTCTCTCCAGGCGGTTCCAGCCGGCCTGGGCGATGACAAGGGGCCATTTCCCGGGGGGCACGCCCTGGAAGACGGCCTTTCCCTCCAAGCCCGTGGTGGCGTGCCGGCCGCCGAGCCGGATCTCCACGCCTCCCAGGGCCTTCCCGTCCTTGGCGGAGACAACCTGCACCACGAAGGGCCCGGGAGCGATCCGGCCCCCCCGTTTCTGGCCAAAGGCGGGAGAGAGTCCGGCCGAAAGGGAAAAGAGAAGGAGGAAAAGAGAGGGAACAAAAGGCCCGCGAAGGCCCAACTTCATGTGGAAGCGCATTCCAAAACGTCCTGGTCCTTGCCTGAAGAAAGAAGAACGAAGCCGACACTAAAGGATCGGCCTCGGGGAGGACCAGTCCAAAGAGAACCCTTCGGGGCGGGGGGGTGGACTTGGTTCCCTATTCGTCCTTTATGTGGAAGACCTGGCCGGGGCGGTCCTCCACCTGGATGTAGAGGGTCTTTCCGAAGAATAGGTTCATCCCCGGGCTCTCTTTGAACCAGGAGAGGGCGTATTCTCCGGGGCAGGGCACGCGGACTTCGGCCTTCTTGTCCGGGCCCAGGACGGCCCTGGGGGTGGATTCCAGGGCGAGATGGCTTTCAGGCTCCTTTCCGCCGGGAAGGTGGTTCAGGTAGAAGCCCATTTCCGTTGGCGGTGGAGGAATGAGTCGGTTCCCCTCGTATACGATCTCGATGGGGATGCCCTTTTTGAGGACCAGCTTTTTCTTTCCCGAAACCAGGGGGGTCCGAACCTGGCGGTATCCCCTGGCACGGATGAAGGCCTGGAAGGCCGCGTCTTTCTTCCGGTAACGGTCCTTGTAGAAGTAGATCTTCTTTCCCGGGCGGATCGAAACAGAATCCCCATATTCGCTTCCTATGAAGATGCGGGCGTTCTTCACGGGCCGGCCCGATTCGTCCGCCAGGTCCAGCTCGAGGAAGCCGATCTTCCCGCGGAGGTCGATCTTCTGGAGGCGGGGGTCCCGGTTTTCCTTGCCCGGGAGGATCTCCACCTCCGGGATCTCGAGAAAAGGCTCGCTGTATCCGGGAAAGAAGAACTGGATCTCCGTCTTCCCCCGGGGGAGGCTCTTCCAACGGAAGGAGCCGTCCTTTTCCGGCTCGATGGGAAGGAGAATTTGGTCGGGATAGCGGGAACGGACGGAATCCTCGCCGAAGAACTCCCAGATATAGAGGGGAGGAGGATTCTTCTTTCTCAGGTCCCACTGGCGCCGCGGCAGGGGGCGGAGGGGAGGGAGGTCCTCCCTCCTCCAGACCGAGTCGATCCGGATCTTTTTCACGGGAAAGCCCGTGTCCACCAGGAGAGAGCCCGCCAGGGAGCCTCCCTGCTGGAGGACCAGGACCACCCCCTTGGTCCCCAGGGGGACCTGGCAGGGCCCCTTGGGGAAGTAGCCTTCCTTTTTGGCCGTGAGCCTCAGGGTGGAACCCTGCTTTTCTCCGAAGATCGCGAACTCTCCCTTGGGGCCGGTACGCGCGGGAGGGCCGAAGGAGACCGAGCCGTCCACCCATCCCTGGACCCGGGCCCCTTCCAGGGGAGCCCCCTTTTCGTCCACCACCCTCCCGGAAGCCAGGAGGACCTGCTCGATCTTCTGGAAACGGAGATCCCCCAGCTTGTGTTCTCCCGGGGTGACTCCTCCGGGGGGGGCGATCCGCAGGCGCCAATCCTTCCTCGCCGGCAGGGGCTCGATCCAGAGGGACCAGCTCCGGGCCTGGTCACCGATTCCTTCGATGCGGAAACGAAATTCCCCCTTTTCGTCCGTTTCGAACTCGACGAACTTCTGGATGAGGATGAAGACCCCCGTGTCCCCCCCCGCCTCGCACTCGAACCGGCCCTTGGCCAGGGGCTTTCCCGAGGGGTCCAGGAGCCTTCCCGAAAACCAGGCCGCCCCTTTGGCGAAGGTCACCTGGAAGGTGACGGAGGCCCCGGGGACGGCCGGGCCAAGGCCTCCGGCGGGTTGGGCTTCCTCGGGAGGGCGGCCGGGAAGGAGGGGC
>JALUZX010000161.1 GCA_027011425.1 Planctomycetota bacterium | reverse complement strand
CCCCCGGCACTCAGGGCCCTCCACCCTCCGCGTCCATGTGACCCTTCTGGACAAGCTGATGAACCTGGCGGGCGAACTGGTCCTGGCCAGAAACCAACTCCTCCAGGCCGTGGGAAAGGAGAGGGACGATTCGCTGGAGGGGGTTGCCCAGAAGATGGACCTGGTCACCACCGAACTCCAGGAAACCATCATGCGGACCCGCATGCAGCCCCTGGGCAATCTTTTCAACAAGTTTCCCCGGGTGGTGCGGGACCTGGCCGCCTCCCTGGGAAAGAAGGTGGAACTCCAAATCTCCGGGAAGGACGTGGACCTGGACAAGTCCCTCATCGAGGGCCTCAGCGATCCCCTGACCCACATCATCCGCAACTCCGTGGACCACGGAATCGAACCTCCTGAAGAGCGCCTGGCCAAGGGAAAACCGGAAAAGGGAATTATCACTCTCTCCGCTTTCCACCAGTCCAGCCAGGTGATCATCCGGATCGAAGACGACGGCAGGGGAATCGACGAAAACAAGGTCCTGGCCAAGGCCATGGAAAAAGGCCTCGTGAGCCAAGCCCAGGCCGGAGGGATGTCCAGGAAGGAAAAACTGGCCCTGATCTTCCACCCGGGTCTCTCCACGGCGGAGAAGGTGACCGACGTCTCGGGCAGGGGAGTGGGGATGGACGTGGTCAAGAGCAACCTGGACAAACTGCGGGGCCAGGTCGACCTGGAGTCCGAACCCGGAAAAGGAACGGTCCTGACGATCCGCCTGCCGTTGACCCTGGTGATCATCCCCAGTCTCATGGTCTCCTGCGGGGGAGGGAAATACGCCCTCCCCCTGGTGGCGGTCCGGGAACTCCTCCGGATCCCGCCGAAAAAGGTCCCCGGGATGGTGAAGAAAGTCGGGGAGGCGACCGTCCTGCACTTGAGGGACGAAGTCCTGCCCCTTCTCTCCCTCGCCTGGGTGCTCTCGAAGGAAGGCCCTTCGGATTACAAGAAGGTCCCCGCCGAGGTCTTTTCCACGGAGGGACCCGCCAACGTGGCCGTTCTCTCCTCGGGGGACTACAAGTTCGGACTGCTGGTGGACGAACTCCACGACACGGAGGAGATCGTGGTCAAGCCCCTGGGAAAGCATCTCCAGGGATGCTTCGCCTACGCCGGCGCCACCATCCTGGGAAACGGCAGGGTCTCCCTCATCGTGGACCCGGCCTCCCTGGCCCGGGTCACCGGTCTTTCTTCGGTCCAGGAGGAGATCAACCGGCCCAAGGACGAAACTCCCTCGCTGAAAGAAGAGCACGAAGTGGACCTTCTGGTCTTCCGGAACACGGAGAAGGAAATCTTCGCGGTCCCGATCGACCGCGTGGGGAGGATCGACAAGGTGGACCCGGAGCGCGTGGAGGAAGCGTCCGGGAAGAAGATCATCCAGCACAGGGGTAAGGTCCTTCACGTACACACCCTTGCGGAATTCACCAGGTCTTCCCCCTTCGAACCGGCCGGAAAGATCCTGGTCATCGTCTTCTACGTGGAAGGCAAGCAGTTGGGCCTTCTCGCCAACCCACCCATCGACACGGTTTCCCTCCCCGTCCAGAGAGACCCCGAACTCTCCTCCCTGCCCGGAATCGCCGGAACGGCCTTCCTCGAGGGAAGGACCGCCCTGGTCCTGGACGTCATGGAGATGGTCTCCCTCCTGGATCTCCAGTGGGAAAAGAAGGAGGAAGTCCCCAAGGCCGCCGCGGAATCCCCGCCGAGGATCCTCTACGCCGAGGATTCCGACTTCTTCCGGGCCAGCGTCAAGGAATTCCTCGTAAGGGAGGGGTTCCTGGTGGAAGAGGCCAGGGACGGCTTGGACGCGTGGAAGATCCTGGACAAGGCCGGGGCGAACCATCCCTTCTCCCTGCTCCTCACGGACATCGAGATGCCGGAAATGGATGGATTCGAACTGGCACGAAAGGTCAGGGAAGACCCGAGGTTCTCCGGGCTTCCCATCATCGCCCTCACCACCATGGCCGACGAGGATTGCCTTGCCAAGGGGAGGGAAATCGGGCTCGACGATTACCAGCTCAAGATGGACAGGGCCAAGCTCCTCGAGGCGGTGAAACGCTTTGCCGGCCGGGTCCCGGCGGAGGTGTGAAAGGGTGGGAACCATGGAATCGACTTCTGATCGTCACGCCGGAACGACGGCGGTGAAAGGAAAGAAGACCCAGCTGGTCACCTTCCTCGTGGGTGGCGCATTTTGCGGGATCGACATCCAGAGAGTGCAAGAGATCAACAAGCCCGCCGACTGGACTCCCGTCCCCCACGCCCCTTCCTACGTCATGGGCATCTTCAGCCTCAGGGGAAAGATGGTCACCTTGATCGACCTGGCCCGGAAGATGGGCATCCCTCCATCCCCGCCGGGCGGGGAGGCCCGGAACATCATCGTGAGCGCCGAGACCGAGACCATCGGACTCAGGGTGGAGACGGTTTGCGGGGTCATAGACTTGGACCCGGAAAAGGTCTCTCCGCCCCCGGCGAACCTGGGCCCCATCCAGGGCTCGTATATCTCAAGGGTGCTCAGGACCGAGGGCAGGCTCCTGGCTGTCCTGGACGTGGACAAGGTCCTGGAGAAGGAGTCCTGATCATGGGAGGAGAGCGCCCCCTCAAGGTCCTGGTGGTGGACGATTCCTTCATCTTCAAGAGGGCCGTGGCCAAAAGCCTCAAGGAGATCCCGGGCGTGGAGGTGGCCGGGTCGGCATCCGACGGCAAGGAAGCGATCGCCCAGACGGAGGCCCTCTCTCCCGACCTCCTGGTCCTGGACCTGGAGATGCCCGTCATGGGAGGCCTGGAGGTTCTGAGGGCCCTGAAGGAGAATTTTCCCGGCGTGGGGGCCATCCTTCTCAGCAGCAAGACGAGAAAAGGCAGCGAGGAAACCCTCCGGGCCATGGAACTCGGGGCCTTCGATTTCGTGCCCAAGCCCGAAGCGGAGAGTTTCGACCAGGGCGTGACGGCCGTGCGGAAAGCCCTGGCGCCCAAGATCCGCGCCTTCCAGAACTACCTGGAATCCAAAAGGGCAAGGAACCGTCCGGGGGGGAAGGAAAGCGGTTCCCTGTCCCCTTCTCCCGGGAAGAAACCCTCCTGCGGCCCGGACTTCACTCCCCAGGTCCTGGGAGTGGGCTCCTCCACGGGAGGACCACCCGCCCTGGGTAAAGTGATCCCCGCTCTTCCGGAGAGTTTTCCCTTCCCCGTTTTCGTGGTCCAGCACATGCCCGGCGGCTTCACACGCTCCCTGGCGGAGGACCTGGACAAGAGGTCCCCCCTTCGAGTGATGGAAGCGGAAGACGGAATGGAGCCCAGGGCCGGGGAGGTCTACATCGCTCCCGGGGGCACGCAAATGAAGATCGGCATCCTGGAAACCCGGAGGAAGGTGATCAGGATCACCGACGACCCCCCGGAAAACGCCTGCAAGCCCTCGGTGGACTATCTCTTCCGATCTCTGGCCGAAGTCTACCGGGGACGGGTTCTGGCGGTGGTCCTGACCGGAATGGGCAGGGACGGGGCCAAGGGGGCGGCGGCGTTGAAGGCCAAGGGGGCCTGCGTCATCGCCCAGGACGAGGAGACCTGCCTTGTCTACGGAATGCCCAAGGCGGTGGTGGAAGAGGGCGCCGCGGACAAGGTTCTTCCCCTGGAAAAGATATCCACGGCAATCGCGAAGGTCTCGGGTGTCGAGGCGGTAACGGGAAAGTAGGCATGGCGAAGATCTCCAAGGACGAATTCGAGAAGCTGGCCGACTTCATCCTGAAGGCCACGGGGGTGCGCCTGGAGCCGGGCAAGGAATACCTGGTGGAATCCAGGCTCGCCCCGCTCCTCGAAGAATCCGGGGCTTCGGACTTCACCGAGTTCCTGGAAAAACTCCTGAGGGGAGCCGCTTTTGAACTGGAAGAAAAGGTGATCGACGCCATCACCACCCAGGAGACCTCGTTCTTCCGCGACAAAGGCCCCTTCGACCTTCTCAAGTTCAAGCTCCTCCCCGACCTTCTGGACGCCCGGCTGGCCGCGGGCCCGCCCGGCGGCATCCCGGAAATCCGGATCTGGAGCGCCGCCTCCAGCACGGGCCAGGAGCCCTACAGCATCGCCATGGCGGCCATGGAGGTCCTCGGGGGAGGGGATACGGCCCGGGTCTCCATCCTCGGAACGGACATCTCCAAGTCCGCCCTTCTCAAGGCCGAGGAGGGGGTCTACGAGGACTTCGAGGTGCGCCGGGGCCTCCCGCCGGATCTCCTGAAGCGCTGGTTCACCAAGGTGGACGGGAAATGGAAGGTCAATGCCGAGATCCGCTCCATGGTGGACTTCCGGCAGGTCGATCTCAGGAAGGCTTTCCGCGGACTCGGCAAATTCGACA
This sequence comes from Planctomycetota bacterium, assembly GCA_027011425.1. Taxonomy (GTDB): domain Bacteria; phylum Planctomycetota; class UBA1135; order UBA1135; family JALUZX01; genus JALUZX01. The sequence goes on along the minus strand of JALUZX010000161.1, from coordinate 7,803 downwards.
TCATCTTCTGCAGGAACGTGGTCATCTACTTCGACCCCGAGGAGAGAAAAAAGCTGGTCTGCGGCCTGCGGTCCGCCATGGCCCCGGACGGGGCCCTCATCCTGGGAGCCCAGGAACAACTTTCCTCAATTTGTGAATTGTTCGTCGTAAGAAAACACCTGAACTCGGTTTTTTATACGCTGAAGGAGACGGAAGACCAGGAAGGAAGGGAAATCGCCGCCTTCGCCAGGCGGAGCCCGATTTCCGGAAGGATTCACTAGGAGAAGACAGTAATGAAGATCCGCACTAAACTTCTTTTGATCACCTTTACGCTGGGAAGCATCATCCTGGCCATGTTTCTCGGGACGGTATGGGTGGCCGGCAAGCAGGCAGACGACGGCCTCATCATCAACCTGGCGGGACGCCAGAGGATGCTCACCCAGAAACTCACCAAGGAGATCCTTCTGATCGACCTGGCCCACAAGTCAGGAAAGACGGGGACCATCGAAACCTTGAAGGCCAACGCGAAGAACACCATGGAGATCTTCGACTCCACCTTGGCGGCGCTCAAGGATTCGGGCATGGCCCCCACGGGGCTGGTGATGAAGAATACCAAGTTCCGTTATTGTCCCCCCGCCCGGGGGGCCGCCAAGGTGGCCCTCGAAGAGGTGACCCTCCTCTGGAAGAAATTCAAGACCCACGCCGAGAAGGTCATCGAGGCCCCCGAGGGCGCAGAGGAGGCCTTGGCCTACCTCGTGGAGAACAACGTCCCCCTCCTGAAGTCCATGAACAAAGCCGTGGGAATCCTTCAAAAACAATCCGAGGCCAAGGGAAAATTCCTCTTCTGGTTCCAGGTGGGAGGCATCATTCTCGGCATCCTGGCCTCGCTTATGGCGGCGCGGAACATCCACTCCATCGTGGTCCGCCTCAACATGGTGGGCAAACTGGCGGAACAGCTCGGGTCGGGGGATTTGAAGGCCCGCTCCGGCCTGGAAGGGGAGGACGAATTCGGAATCATCGGGAAGAGCCTGGACACCATGGCCGAAAGGCTCCAGGAATCCTTCGGCAGGATCAAGAGAAGCGCCGAGGAACTCAAGGACTCCACCGGCACCCTCCTGGACGTGGCCGGGGCGACCGTGGAAGGAACGGAAAAGGTAAACGCCCTTTCCAGCTCCATGGCGGCGGCCACCGAGGAGATGAGCGTCAACATGGCCAACGTGGCCGAGGCCATGGACCAGACATCGGAGAACGTAAACAGGATCTCCAGCTCCGCCCAGCAGATCGCTTCCACGGTCCAGGAGATCACCGCCGAGGCCGAGAAGGCCAGGTTCGTGGCGGGCAACGCCCTGGAAAGGGCCTCCTCGGTGAACGAAAAGGTTCACGCCCTTGGAAAGGCCGCCAAGGTGATCGAGGAGATCACCGAGGCCATCACGGAGATCTCGGAGCAGACCAACATGCTGGCCCTCAACGCCACCATCGAATCGGCCCGTGCCGGCGAGGCGGGTAAGGGATTCGCCGTGGTGGCCCACGAGATCAAGGAACTTGCCAACCAGGCTGGACGGGCCACGGAGGAGATCAAGGGAACCGTGGCGGACATCCAGACCAACACGGAGACCACCGTGGAGGAGGTGACCCAGGTCAAGGACGTCACCCAGCAGGTGAATCAGTTCATCGAATCCCTGGCCGACGCCATGGACCTCCAGGCCGACTCCACCAAGAAGATCGCCGACCACGTCTCGGGGGCTTCCGTGGGGGTCAAGGAGGTGGCCGAAAACGTGGCTCAGAGTTCCATCGCCTCCAAGGAAATCGCCAAGGGCGTGAACGACGTCCACAGCATCGCCCGGGAGATCTCCTCCATGGGGACCGACTTGAGGGGGCTTATGGACAAGCTCTCCAGCGTGGCCAAGGACCTGGAAGAAAGCATCGGCTCCTTCCGGGCCTGAATCTCCAGGTAGGGGAATCGGGTTTTCAAAAGGGGGCGGATCCCTCCGGGGGCCGCCCCCTTCCATTGCCTGAAAACGAGTTCCCCGGGGCCGGCGCCTGGATCATGGGCAATCAGGGGAGGATCCCTGTTAGAATCCCCCGCCATGGAGTCCGGAACATCTATTCTTCTCTTCTTCGGCCTTCTCATCGTCCTGGGCACCCTGGGCGGCGAGGCGGCCAAGAGACTCCGCCTCCCGGCCTTGACCGGACAGATCCTGGTGGGGATCCTTCTCGGCGAAAGCGGCCTGAACCTTCTCACCCCGGCCATCCAGGAGACCTTCCGGCCCCTGTCCATCTTCGCCTTGAGCCTGGTGGCCGTGACCATCGGGGGCCACCTGGAGTTCCGCCGCCTCCAGAACGCCCGGCGGAGGATCCTCCTGATCTCGGCGGGGCAGACGACGGCGACTTTTGTCCTAGTCTTTCTCGTCTTCCAGGCCCTGAACCCCCTCGGCCTCCCCCAGGAGTGGAAACTCCCGGTGCATCTTCTGGTGGCCTCCATCTCCACATCCACTTCCCCGGCCACGCCCCTTCACATCATCAAGGAGAAGCGGGCCAAGGGGCTCCTGGTGAAGACCACCATCGCCGTGGTGGCCATGAACAACCTGGCCACCATCGCCCTTTTCGATATCTTCCACGCCCTTTCGAACAGCCTGGTCTCTTCCCATGGTTCCCTGGCCGAAGTCCTCCTTCCTTCCGGAGCGGGGGTCGGCATCTCCCTCGCCGCCGGCGCCGGCATCGGAGCGGCGCTGGTGGCCTACTGCAACGGGCTCAACCGGACGATCCGGTGCGGGGAGGACGACACCCGCCACAAACGGAACCTGCTTCGGGCCAGGATGTTCACCGCCTTTCTCGTGGCCCTGAGCCTCAACACGGGGCTTTGCGAATACCTGGACGCCTACCTCCCCGCCAGGGGCTTCAACGTCCGCCCTTCCCCCATCCTGGCCAACATGGTCCTGGGCCTGGTCCTGGCGAACATGTCCGCCTTCAAAGAGGAACTCCTGGGGCTCTTCGACGTGCTCGAGAACGCCATGTTCACCTGTTTCTTCGTCCTCGCCGGGACCCATTTCGACCTCACCTCCGTGGGAGGGGCCTGGCCGGCGGCCCTGCTCTACTTCTTCTCCTGCCTGGCCGGAAAGTGGGGCGGAGCCTGGGCTGGGGCCAAACTGAACCGGTCTACCGAAAAAGTAGCCCGCTACATCGGGGGCATGCTGCTCGTCCAGGCGGCCATCGCCATCGCGCTGGTGGTCATCGTCCAGCAGGACCCTCTCTACGCCCGGGTTTCCGACACCCTGACCACTTCCATCCTGGCCGCCGTGGTGGCGACGGAATTGGTGGGCGGCCCGGTGACGAGTCTCCTCCTGGAAAAATCCAGGGAGGCCCAGAAGGACCGGATCCGGCTCATCGAATTCCTCCAGGAGGAATTCATCCTTTGCAGGATGCGGGCCCGGGACAAGTGGGAAGCCATCGAGGAACTCTGCTGGTTCTTCTGCTCCACCCACAAGGTGGACCTCTCGCCGGGCCAGCTCTTTCAGGCCGTCCAAGAAAGGGAAAAGGAACTTCCCACGGGCCTGGGCCTGGGCGTGGCCGTTCCCCACGCCAGGATCCCCGGGGAGGGCCCCGTCCTCGGGGTCCTGGGAAGACTGGAGGACCCCGTGGACTACGGGGCTCCCGACGGGCTCCCCGTGCGGCTCATGGTCCTGGTCGTCACCCCCGAAGGACAGGACCACACCCACCTGGAGATCATGGGCGCCCTGGCGGGCATGGCAGGCAACGACCGCATCCGGAACGCCATCTTCCAGGCATCCTCGGCCGAGGAGATCCACGAGATCATCTCCTCCGAGGAGGCCGAGACCTTCAATTATTTCCTGGAAGGCTGAAGAGCATTCAGGGGTAGATCTTGTAGAGCATCCTTGGGAAGGGAATGCACTCCCTCAAGTGCTCAACCCCGCAGATCCAGGCCACGGTCCGCTCGATCCCCAGGCCGTAACCGCCGTGGGGACAGGAGCCGAAACGCCTGAGATCCAGGTACCACCGGAAAGATTCCTCGGGAAGGTCGTGCTCGGCGATCCTTTTTCTCAGGGTCTCAAGGTCGTCCTCCCTCTCGCTCCCGCCGATGATCTCGCCGTATCCCTCGGGGGCCAGCATGTCCACGCAGAGGGAGACCTCGGGCCTCTCCGGGTCGCGCTTCATGTAGAAGGCTTTCACCTGGGCCGGATACCTGTGAACCATGACGGGAAGCTCGAACTCCTCGGAGACGGCCGTCTCGTGGGGCGCGCCGAAATCCTCCCCCCACGGGAAATCCTCGAAACCCCGTCTATGTATGATCTCCACGGCCTCGTCGTAGCTGATCCGGGGGAAGGGTGGTTTCACCTTCTCGAGCTTGGAGAGATCCCTCTCCAGGGTCTCCAGCTCGGGGCGGCGCCGCTCCAGGCAGCGGGCCACGATGTAGCTCACCATCTCCTCGGCCAGTTCCATCACGTCGTCGAGCGTGGCGAAGGCCACCTCGGGCTCCACCATCCAGAATTCCGTCAGGTGCCGCCTGGTCTTGGACTTCTCCGCCCGGAAGGTGGGCCCGAAGCAGTAGACCTTGCCCAGCGCCATGGCCGAGGCCTCGGCGTAGAGCTGGCCCGACTGGGTGAGGTAGGCCTTCTCGTCGAAATACTTCACTTCGAAAAGGGTGGTGGTCCCCTCGCAGGCGGCCGGCGTAAAGATGGGAGAATCCACGCAGGCGAAATCCCTCTCGTAGAAGAAGTCCCGGATGGCCTTGATCACCTCGTCCCGGACCCGCAACACGGCGGCCTGTTTCCTGGAACGCAGCCACAGGTGGCGGTGCTCCATGAGGAAGCCTACGCCGTGTTCCTTGGGGGTGATGGGGTAATCCTTGCTCCTTTGGACCACCTCCACGTCCAGGATGTCCATCTCCACCCCGCCGGGAGCGCGGGAATCGGCCCGCACCGAGCCGCGCAGGTAGAGGGAAGTCTCCTGGGTAAGCCCCCCCACCAGGTCGAAGAGTTCGGGCCCGAGCTGGTTCTTCACCCCCACGGCCTGGACGATTCCCGAGCCGTCCCGGACCAGGAGGAAATGAATCTTGCCCTTGCTCCTCAGCCGGTAGACCCAGCCAGCGATCTCCACGGTCTCGCCCAGGTGTTCCCCCAGCCGGCCCACCCGGACCCGGGGAATGGGGGCCTTCTCTTTTTTCTCTTCCGTCATTTATGGAAACACCTCGTACGCCGGGCGGAGCCGGCACTCCACGACACGTCCCCCCTGGAGGATGACGGCGCCCTTGTGCACCACGTCTCCCTTGAGGCACTCCACCTGGACCTCGAAAGGCCCGGGCCCGGAGACGTCCCTCAGGTCGCCCAGGAGTTTCACCCTTTCGTATCCCATGCCGTAGAGGAAGGACTCCAGGAGACTCTGGAGGGTCTCCTTCGCTTCGGCACGGACCTCCTGGTCCCGGGTCTCGAGGATTTCCAGGATGCGCCCGGTCTTTTCGTTCAACTCGAAGAGCTGTTCTTCCAGGGCCGTCGTCTGGACCTTCTCCACCGCCTCGTTGAGGCTCCGGATCTTTTCGATGAGCCCTTTGAGCCCCTTGAGTTCCTTCAAGTACGTCTCGAACCGGGCCGTGCGCACGTAGAGGAGCACGAAGGCCAGCAACAGGGCCGCCAGTGTAAGAATGGGGACGAGGGAATCCTTCATGGTTCGATGAACTTCCTGGCAAGAGATCCGGGCCTGGACCTTAGCACGCCCCGCCTTTCTCCTCCAGCGTCTCTCGGGGAGCCCCGGCTTCGTTCTGCCGGGAGCGAAAGGATGCCCGCTTTTTCCCTGGGGAAATTCCCCGGGACCCCTGGTTAGAATGCGGGCCGCATGGGCTGGAAGTTCAAAGTATTCTTCACCGTTCTCCTCCTCCTCGTGCCTTTGCTCGTGCCGGCCCCTGACCCGGCCAAGCTCTTCGAATTGCAGGCGGGGGATGTCCTGGTATCCCACCTGGAGGGTCTCGTCCCCGAGATTCCCCCGGAAGAACTTCCGGAAAAGCCCGTTCTCTTCGGCGTCTCCATCGCCTCCCTGGTCGTGCACGGGCCGGAGGGGACGGAAGTGCGCGACTCCCTGGCGCGCCGGGTCCGGGAGTGGTCCCGCACGGTCTCCCATCCGGGGGTGCGGGTGCTTCTCACGGACCAGAACCCGGACCTGGTGGTTCGAGCGGAATTCCAGAGGCTCCGCGACGGATTCCGGTGGAAGATCTCCCACGAGGAAGACCCCTTTCTCTCCCCTTCCAAGGAGGGAAGGGTCTATTTCTTCTCCTGGGTTTCCCTCCTTCCCCCTTTTGCGGCCATCCTGGCGGCCATCCTCATCGGGCGGGTGATCCTGGGTCTCTTCCTGGGGGCCTTCCTGGGCGCATGGATCCTGGCTCTCCAGGCCCCTCATCTCCTGTCGGGCCTCTCCATGGAAGAAGGCCTGGGCCCCTTTCTTCACAGAATGGGCGAAGCCCTCCTCCTGGTCCTGGAGGCCCTTCCCCGGGCCGTCCAGGTGCTCTTCTGGGACATCCTCTACAAGCGGTGCCTGGGAGACGACTTCAACCTGGCCATCCTGGGCTTCGTGGTCTTTCTTTCCGCCACCGTGGGAGTCACCACCCGGATGGGAGGCATCCAGGGCCTTGTCGAGATCCTCCGCCGGAAGGCCACGACCCTCCGTTCCACCCAGCTCATGACCTTCCTGATGGGGATCGCCATCTTCTTCGACGACTACGCCAACACCATCGTCGTGGGCAACACCATGCGCCCCCTCACCGACCGGCTCCGCCTGGCCCGGGAGAAACTGGCCTACATCGTGGACTCCACCAGCGCCCCCGTGGCGGGCCTTTCTGTGATCTCCACCTGGATCGCCTACGAAGTCACCACTTTCAGCGCCCAGCTTCCCGAAGTGGGAATCCCCAAGAACCAGGGCTACGCCATCTTCATCTCCACCCTGCCTTTCCGTTTCTACTGCATCTTCGCCCTCTTCCTGGTGCTCTTTACGATTCTCCTCAAGAAGGAGTTCGGCCCCATGCGGGCCGCCTGCGAACGGGCCTTGCGCACGGGGGAGCTGGTCCGAAAAGGGGGCCGCCCTCTCGTCTCGGCGGAACTCACCAACGTGGCCCCCAAGGAGGGGGCCCCCGCCCGGGCGGCCAACGCCTTCTTCCCCCTCCTGCTCCTGGTAGGGTTCACCGTGACGGGCATCTACGTCTTCGGCATTCAAAGCGTCTACGCCATCCTCTGGGCCTCCCTGGGAGCCTTCTGCCTGGCCTCCTTCCTGGCATGGTCCCAGAGGATCCTCCATCCCCGGGAGATCCTTGTCTCGGCCTACAAGTCCAGCCGGGCCCTGACCTTCGCCATCGCCATCCTTCTATTGGCCTGGGCCATCGGCCACGTCTGCCGGGACCTGGGGACGGCCTCTTACCTAGTGGCGGCCTTCACCCACACGCTGAAACCCGAGATCCTCCCGACGGTGCTCTTCTGCGCCGGGTGCCTGATCTCCTTTTCCACGGGTTCCTCCTGGTCCACCATGGCCCTTCTCCTTCCCAACGTGGTGGTCCTTGCCTGGAGTCTCGGGGCCCACTCCCACCTGGGGAGCCGGGGCCTCCTCGTTCTCTCCATCGGGGCGGTCCTGGAAGGCTCCATCTTCGGGGACCACTGCTCCCCCATCTCGGACACCACCATCCTCTCCTCAGTGGCTTCCGCTTCGGACCACATGGACCACACCCGCACCCAGATGCCCTACGCCATGCTGGCCATGGCCGCGGCTCTCGCCGCGGGCTACATCCCCGTGGCCTACCTGGGCCACGCCTGGGTCTATCTCTCCATTCCC
>JALUZX010000160.1 GCA_027011425.1 Planctomycetota bacterium | reverse complement strand
ATCCACACCCTCCAGGCGGGTCCCCAGGCGGACCTCCACTCCCAGGGCGGCCAGCCTGGCCCGGGCCGGATTCCCCAGGACCCGGGACCAGGGAAGGCGGGGGATCCAGAGAGCCGCCTTCCAGGGAGGGCCCTGGAAACTCTCCTTCAGGGCCGCGGCAAAAAGGGGCAGAGAGGCCTCCTCTTCGGGGGTGTTCAGGATCGCCCGGCAAAGGGGCCCGAGAAGAAAGTCCGCCGGCCCGCCCTGAAGCCCTCTCTTTCGAAGCCAGTCCCCCACCGTCCCGGGAGGGATCGCCTTTTTCCGGGTGAGCCGCGCCAGGGCCAGGGCCGTCCGGAGCTTCTCTCCCGGGGTGAGGGCCCCGAAGGTGAGGATTCCCGCCAGAAGGTGGAGGGGCGCGGGAAGAACCCCCGGGGCCCGGAGGCGGTGGACCCGCCCGCGGGCGTCCATAAAAGAGAGGTCCAGGGAGGGAGCGTGGAAAAAGGCCTCTTCCGTTCCCAGCCGCCCGAGAAGAGCCCGAAACGCCTTGTAGGCCCCCACCAGGGCGTGGGGCCCGTTGTCCACCTCCTCCCCCCCCAAAAGAGGGGAAACGAAAGAAAAGGCCCGCCCCCCCAGCCTGGGGGAAGCCTCCAGGAGCACAACTTTCCAGCCCGCCTGGGCGAGAAGAAAACAAAGTTCGATCCCGGCGGTTCCGCCTCCCGCCACGACCACCTGGTCCGGGCCCTCCCGGGCCTTCATGGTTCCCCTTCCCCGGGTTTCGTCCTCGGGCCCGGGCCGAGGCCGATCCGAAGCCACGTCCCCAGGACGGCCCAGGCCTTGGCCCCCCATCCCGCCCGGATCCTCCTCTCGGGAAGGTCCGCCCCGGCCCGCTCGATCCGCGCCAGGAGGGACCTGTATACGGCTTTCATGATCTCTCCGGGAAGGAGGCGCCGCCGCGCCTCCCGGGGCAGGAGGGCGTCGCTCGAGGCGTAGAACCGGCGCGCCCGCTCGACCTGGAAGCGAAAGAGACTCTCCAGGGCCTCCCGCTCCGCTGCGGTCCGCTCCCTTCCCGGGGCCAGCCAGGCCCGCTCCACGCCGAAGGCTTCCAGGTCCTCCTCGGGCAGGTAGACCCGTCCCCGCCGGTAGTCTTCACCCACGTCGCGCAGGATGTTGGTGAGCTGGAGGGCCGTTCCCGTGGCGCCGGCGTATTTGCGCGCCGCCGGGCCGGCCGCCCCGAAGACGGCCACGCACATCCGCCCCACCGAAGAGGCGACTTTGTCGCAGTATTCCTCCAGGTCCCGGAAGGTCCGGTATCTCCGACCGGTCAGGTCCATCCGGCAACCCTGGATCACCGCCTGCAGGTCTTCTTTGGCCACCCCAAGGGCGGCGGCCCGCGCCAGGCCCCGGCCCAGAGGAGTAAGAGGTTCCCCCCCGAAGACCCGGTCCAGTTCTTGTTCGAAGGCCTCCAGGGCGGCCTCCCGGTCTCCCTGCTCGCCCGGGGCGTCGGCCACGTCGTCCACGGCCCGGCAAAAGGCATACACGCTCTCCAGGGCCTCCCTTTTCGGCCGGGAGAGGAAAAAGAAGGCGGGAAGGAAGGAGGAACGGCTCGAGCGGGTGACCCGGGCGGGATCCAGGGAGGGTTCAACCACGGGAGGCCTCCTTCTGGAGCCACCTGGGCGGCTTGGAAGAAAGAACTCCCAAAAGAAGATGTTTCAGCCGGACCCTCGAGGGAAGCCGGAGAGCCTCGGGGTGGGAGAGGACGTCGTATCCCCGGCGCTCCACCCTTTCCAGGACGGCCACCCCCCCACGGAGGATGGCCCGCACTTCCCAGGCCAACCTTCCCCGGACCAGGCCCGTCAGGGCCCAGCCCCGGGCGAACATCCCCGCCGTCCAGGCCGTGAGGTTCCGGATGGACTCCCGGAAAGGCCCGGTGGCTTCCCGGCGGCGCAGGACATCCTCGCCCCACCCGGGCCGGTCCGAGAGGGGCACGTAGATCCGGTCCCGTTCCTGGAAGTCCGAAAGCACGTCCTGGAGAAAATTGGCGATCTGCAAACCCGTGCAAACCTGGTCGGAGAGTTCGTCGGCTCTCTCGTCGCGGATCCCGTGGACCCGGAGCACCAACCTTCCTACGGGGTCGGCGGAGCGCCTGCAGTAATCCAGGACTTCCTCCCGGGTTTGGTAGCGCTTCTTCCAGGTGTCCTGCTCGAAGGCGGAGAGAAGATCCAGAAAGAGGGAGGGCTCCAGGGACTTTTCCCGGATCGTTTCCGCCAGGGCCTGGAGCATGGGATGGGCCGGGGCGCCTTGGAGCGAGGCCAGGAATTCCCCGCGCAGTTCCTGGAGCGCCCGGCGTCCCTCCTCCCCTCCGGGGTGTTCGTCGGCCAGGTCGTCGGCCACCCGGGCGAAGGCGTAGATCCGGTGGAGATGGCGGCGGACCTCTTTGCCCAGGAGCCGGGAACCGACGGGGAAGTTCTCGTAGTGAACCGAGGCCAGGGCCCGCCAGTCCCCGCCCATGGGAGCCACCCCCGACACGACCCGGGACTGCCCGGAAGATGAAGCCGCCGCCATGGGGGGAATTCTACCGCTGGAAGGGAAGGGAAAGAGAGAGTGACCCCGGGAAGGAGAGGAGGGACGAATGAAACGGAGCAGGTTTCGAGCCGGACAAAAGGAGGCGCGACCCATGGAATTCAACTTCGGTCCCATTCCCGAATCCTCGGCCCTCCCCCTGGTTCCACCCGGGGTCTACCTGGTGGAGGTGGCGGAGGTGCGCACCCGGCTGAACCAGGAGGGAGCCGAGATGTGGGGCCTCCGGCTGGTCGTGGCAGGCGGGAAATACAAGGGAACCACAGCGGCCTGGGACAACCTGGTCTGGAGCCCCAAGGGCATCGGCCGGGTGAAACGGGCCTTGCGGCTCATGGGGTTTCCAGTGGACGGCAAGTTGACCCTCGAACCCAAGGACCTGGTGGGCAAGAGAGTCCGGGTGCGGCTCGTGCCGGACCATTTCAAAGACCCCGTGACCGGCGAGGAACGGGCCAAGAACCGGGTCCCCTTCGGGGGTTACCTGGAATTTGGGGAAGACCGCCGGGAAGAGGAACAAGAAGCCCCCAGGGAAGACATCCCCTTCTAGGGTCCCTCCTCCCGTGAAGAGCACGCCCGAGGGAGGCGGAGCCTCCCGATGGTCGTGCCGGGGAGAGCCATGAGTCCCGGATCTTTCCAAGAGTCCAGACTCCTTCCTTGTCCAAGGCCCCCCTAAAAGCCGTGAAGAGCACGCCCGAGGGAGGCGGAGCCTCCCGATGGTCGTGCCGGGGAGAGCCATGAGTCCCGGATCCTTCCAAGAGTCCAGACTCCTTCCTTGTCCAAGGCCCCCCTAAAAGCCGTGAAGAGCACGCCCGAGGGAGGCGGAGCCTCCCGATGGTCGTGCCGGGGAGACCCATGAGTCCCGGATCTTTCCAAGAGTCCAGACTCCTTCCTTGTCCAAGGCCCCCCCAAAAAGCCGTGAAGAGCACGCCCGAGGGAGGCGGAGCCTCCCGATGGTCGTGCCGGGGAGAGCCATGAGTCCCGGATCCTTCCAAGAGTCCAGACTCCTTCCTTGTCCAAGGCCCCCCTAAAAGCCGTGAAGAGCACGCCCGAGGGAGGCGGAGCCTCCCGATGGTCGTGCCGGGGAGAGCCATGAGTCCCGGATCCTTCCAAGAG
>JALUZX010000159.1 GCA_027011425.1 Planctomycetota bacterium | reverse complement strand
CCTCCAGGAGAGGCTTCTCGCCAGGGTCCGCCTCCCCCAGGGTCACCCAGCGCACGACCCGCCTCCTTCCAGGACCTCCCCGTAGAGAGCCAAAGTCTTCCTGAGGAAGACCTCCCCCGAATACTCCTTCTCGGCCCGCCGGCGCGCCGCCTCCCCCATGGCCCGGGCTTTGTCCCGGTCCAGGGCCAGCTCGGCCATGGCCCGGGCCAATTCTTCTTCTTTCTCCTCCACCAGCAGGCCGTCCACCCCGGGCTCCACAAGGTCCGGCAGGATCCCCCGCCGGGAGGCGATGAGCGGCGCCCCCGCCGCCTGAGCCTGGCGGGCGGCCCGGCAGGTCCCGTCGCTTCCGGGAACCAGGAAGACCAGGGCGTCGAAGGTCCTGAGTGTGGAGGCGTATTCGGTTCCCCGCCTGTATCCCGCCAGGACCAGCCTTTCCTCCACGCCGATCTCCCGGGCGGGGGAGAAGACCAGCCTCTCCCAGTCCGGCCCCCTTCCCAGGACGATGAGCTTGAGGAAAGGCACCTGCCAGAGAGCCCTCCGGAAGGCGGCGAGAAGCAGGTCCCACCTGCGGTGGGCCTGCATCCTGGCCACGACGCCGAGAACGAAGTCCTCCTCCTCGCAGCAATACTCTTTCCGCATATCAGGAAGGGAAGGATCGAAGCCCTCCAGGTCCACCGGGGGGAGCAGAACCTCCGTCTTCACCCGGCCCTTCGTCCTGCGCGCCAGCTCCCGGGCCGCCCCGGGCCGGGGAAGGATCGCTCCCTCCAGGCCCGATCGCAGGAGCCAGGCCTCCCGGAAGGAGAGGGCCGGGCCTTCAGGGTCGTACCAAGTGCGCACCAGGGGAACACGGACTCCCGCCGCGAGCCTGGCCAGGGCCGCCGTAAAGTGGTCCACCAGGGTGTGACAATGGACCAGGTCGAATCCGCCTTCCCGCAAGATCCCCGCCAGGCGCCGGACGTCCCCGGGAAGGTGGGCCAGGTTCAAGTGCCTGGGAAGCTTCAGCCCTTCCAGGGTCTCCAGGCCGAGACGGCGGGCTTCCTTCTCCACCTGGTTCTCCTGGTCCCTCCCCTGGAGGGAGGAAAGCCCCGCCTGGACCTGGAGGCCCGGCTCCCGGGAGAGCAGGGCCGCCCCCTCCAGGGCGGGCTCCGCCGGCCCGGTCCACTTCCAGGAGGCCAACAGGTGCAGGACCTTCACGCCCCCTCGTCTCCCCCTGTCTCTTCCGGCAGGGGCCCGGCCTTGCCCCGGGCCTCCTTCTTTCTCTCCCGCCGGATGGCCCGCTTCTTCTCCAGGATCTCTCCCTTGAGGCGGCCGAGCCTCTCCTTCCAGGCCTCCACGGGGGATTCGGACTCCACCGCCCGGAGGGCGGCCCGGAAGATCTTCTCCCTCTCCTCCCCCGGAATGGAGGTCCTCTCGGAGATCAGGAAGTTGTTGGCGAAGGCCAGGACTTCGAGCATGCGGAAGCGCTCGATCACCTCTTCCAGGAGTTCCACCAGCTCGGTCTCCTCCAGGGAGAGGCCGGCCTTGTGGGCCATCTTTTTCCGGGCGCGGCGTTTCATGGGGACCGTTCCCCTCCTTTCAGGAAGGAGATTATTGCGCCGGGAAGGGGGGAGCGCGACCCTTGGGGCTTTCTTGCGCCACGGAACAGCGATGGTGACCAACCAACATCCCCAACTCCTGCGCCTGGTCGAGATCGTCCGGCGCCTCCGGGCCCCGGGGGGCTGCCCATGGGACCGGAAACAGACCCTCCAGAGCCTGGCCCCCTTCATCCTGGAAGAGGGTTGGGAGCTGGTGGAAGCCCTGGAGAAGAACGACCTGGAGAAGATCCGCGAGGAGGTAGGGGACCTCATGATGGTGACCCTCATGATCTGCCAGGTCGCCGAAGACGAGGGGAAGTTCGACCTGGAGGAGGCGGCCCGGGGCATCGCCGACAAGCTGGTCCGCCGCCATCCCCACGTCTTCGGAGACGCCCAGGTGAGCGGGGCCGGTGAAGTCCTGGAGCGGTGGGAGGAAATCAAGAAGGAAGAAAAGGCCCAGAGGCCCGAAAGCGACCAGTCGGCCCTCTCGGGGGTCCCCAGGTCCATGCCAGCCCTTCTCCGGGCCCTCCGGATGGGAGAGAAGGCCTCCCGCCTGGGCTTCGACTGGCCCGACGCGCGCTCCTCCATGGACAAGATCCGGGAGGAGACGGCCGAGGTGGAGGAGGAGTTGCGCAAAGGCGAAAAGAAAGGCTCGGAGAGGCTCTTCCAGGAGATCGGTGACCTTCTTTTCGCCGTCGCCAACGCCGGGCGGCTTCTCGGGGTCAACCCGGAAATGGCCCTCCGGGCCACCCTGGATCGCTTCGACCTGAGGTTCCGGCGCATGGAGAAAGACCTGGGAAAGCCCATCCGGGAGGCCTCCTTCGAAGAGCTGGACCAGGCCTGGAACGAGGCCAAGGAGGCCATCCGCAGGGAAGAAAGGGAGGAGGGGGGAGAGAAGAGTTGACCGCCCGGATCCTGGAGGGAAGGCCCATCGCCCGGGCCATCGAGGCGGACGTGAAGGTCCGGGCGGAGGAATGGGCCCGGCGGGGCGTCGTTCCCGGCCTGGCCCTGGTGCTGGTCCGGCCCACCAATCCCTCCCGGGCATACGGAAGGATGATCCTCAAGGCGGGGGAACGCTGCGGGGTCCGGGTCCGGGTCCTGGAGATGGAGGAACCCCTGGAAAAGAAAAAGGCCTTCGAATTGATCCGCCGCCTGAACGGGGACCCTTCGGTCCATGGAATCATCGTGAAGCGTCCCTTGCCGCCTCCCCTTGGCGACGAGGCCCTGCTCCAGACCCTGGACCCGGCCAAGGACGTGGACGGCGCCCACTTCGGAAACCTGGGGAAGCTCATGGTGCGCGGAGCGGGCGCCGGCCACGTGCCCTGCACCCCCGCCGGGGTGCTGGAAATCTTGCGCCGGAGCGGCGTCATGCTCAGGGGAAAGCACGCCGTCGTGCTGGGCCGGAGCGTCACCGTGGGCAAGCCCCTGGCGGCCCTGCTCATGCAGAAGGACCCCTGGGCGGACGCCACGGTGACCCTCTGCCACAGCTCCACCCAAAACATCGAGGAGCATACCAGGCGGGCGGACCTGGTGGTCGCCGCCGTGGGCGTGCCGGGCTTCGTGACGGCGGCGATGGTCCGGCCCGGGGCCGTCGTGGTGGACGTAGGCACCAACGCCGTGCCCGATCCCTCCAACCCGAGAGGTTACAGACTCGCCGGAGACGTGGACTTCCACTCCGTCAAGGAAGTCGCCTCGGCCATCACCCCCGTCCCCGGGGGCGTCGGCCCCGTCACCACGGCCATGCTCATGAAGAACCTGGTCGAGGGCATAACCCCGTAGGGGACGGCCGAAGGCCGTCCCGACGGTCGTCCCGCGAAGACCCACCACTCCCGGATCCCCCAAAAAACCGTGAAGAGCACGCCCGAGGGAGGCAAAGCCTCCCGAAGGTCGTGCAGCAAAAACCCTCCACCCCCGAATCCCCAAAAAACCGTGAAGAGCACGCCCGAGGGAGGCAAAGCCTCCCGAAGGTCGTGCAGCAAAAACCCTCCACCCCCGAATCCCCAAAAAGCCGTGAAGAGCACGCCCGAGGGAGGCGAAGCCTCCCGAAGGTCGTGCAGCAAAAACCCTCCACCCCCGGATCCTCCCGGGACTCC
>JALUZX010000158.1 GCA_027011425.1 Planctomycetota bacterium | reverse complement strand
CTCACCGAGGCGGCCCACCTGGCCTTCCACGGCCCGGCCGGGGAGATCCTGCCCGCCTTGTTGTGAGGGCCCGGCTTTTCTTTTCCTGTGAAGAGTCCGCCGGAGCCTGCGTCGCGGGAGCACTCTTTTTCCCCGTGAAGAGTCCGCCGGAGCCTGCGTCGCGTGAGCACTCTTTTTCCCCGTGAAGAGTCCGCCGGAGCCTGCGTCGCGTGAGCGACGCAGGCGAACGTCGGACAAGAAGGATCCCAAAGGTCCGGCTCCCTCCCTGCACGACGTTCGGGCCGGCGCTTCGCGCCGTCCCTCCGGCGTGCTCTTCACGGCTTTTGTGGGCGAACGTCGGACAAGGAAGGATCCCAAAGGTCCGGCTCCCTCCCTGGCACGACGTTCGGGCCGGCGCTTCGCGCCGTCCCTCCGGCGTGCTCTTCACGGCTTTTGTGGGCGAACGTCGGACAAGGAAGGATCCCAAAGGTCCGGCTCCCTCCCTGCACGACGTTCGGGCCGGCGCTTCGCGCCGTCCCTCCGGCGTGCTCTTCACGGCTTTCGCGAATCTCCCCTACAGGTTCTGGATCCTTCCGCCTTTCTTCCGGAAAGAATCGATGGCCTTGCGCAGGAGGGGGTTCTGCCAGAAGGCGGTGGTCTTCATGGTGGCCGGCGAGGTCTCCCTCACACCTCGGTCGAAGACCAGGATGGGCACCCTGGGCTTTCCGTCGGGGAAGACCAGGAGCTGGGCCAGGTGTTCGGGGCGGATGGGGAGGCCCAGGTCCACGACGTGCACCTTGCCCCGGGCCTGGAGGGCCTTCTCCCTTCCGGGCCGGTAGGTGAACAGCAGGAAGGTCGTTCCCGGGGCGGGGAGGCGCATGGGCTGGAAACCCCAGGGCAGGCGTTGGGCCCCCTTGAAGATGTCCGACCTGTAACCGGGGTTGTCCTTGTCGATGAAGACCCCCGGGGAGATCTCGTTGATGTATTCGTCCTGGTTGGGCTTGATGTAACGGACGTACATGTTGTGGAGGAGCCCCAGGGCCAGGTCCATCTGCTTGTTTCCTCGATTGAGGATACGCACGTTCACCCGCTTGCCTTCCAGGCGCATGGAGAAATCGAAGATCCTGCCGTCGTGACGCAGGCCGTCGCCGGCGAAGAAGGTCGCGCCCTTGGGGATGCGCGGGCTGAGGCGCAAGGTGCTCGGGTCGAAGGCAGGCACGGCGGCGTAGCGGATCCCCGTGAGGGCGAAGAGCAGGGCGTCCATGTCCACGCCGCAGTCCCACAAGGAGAGGTGGTCGATGGGTTCCTCTCCGGCCCGGGTGGGATGCCCCGTGCCGTCGTAGAGGGATGTCCATTCGCCGGCGGGGGTGGCCTGGCGGAGAATCCCCTCCACCGCGCCCGGAAGGGAACGGTCCTCCTGGGTCGCCAGGCCGGCCACCAGGTATCCCTGGGTGCAGCCCAGGGCGTAGGGGAGGTCGGGCGTGGAGGCCACCCGGGAGCCGGGGAGTTTCAGGGTTTTCACCGTCTCTTTCACGTTCGCCGTATCCCGGTTTCCCGTGGCGAAGAGGTAGCCCACCCACAGGGGGAGGAGGTTGATCTCCGCCACCGGCGGAATGTGGGGCTCCATGGTGACGGGCGAGAAGGCCGGGATGTAGCGGCCCACGAGCTTTCCCGGTTCCTGTTTCACCCCGGGCCTGGGGAGCCAGAAGCGTTGTTCGAAACGCTGGCCCACCGAGAGGGCCCTCTCCAGGAGGTTCTCCTTTTTCTTGCCCCAGGCGTCCTTCTCCGCCTTGTCGGAAGCGCCGGCGCCGAGGACCGAGGCCACGTCGGAAAGGGCGTGGATGGAGAGAAGGTGGAGGAGGCTCGCTTCCATGGAGTAGGCCTTTCGGCCCCGGTCGGCGTCCTGGGCGGGCAGGTCGTTGGGGAAGGGCGCCCGGGAGGTGAAGAACCGCCCGCACAGGACCCGGATGAGCGGATTGGCCGGCGAGAAGGGCATGAGGAGGTCGTCCCTTGCCGGTTCCTGGGCGTCCAGAAGGCGCTTCAAGAAGGGCCAGCGCCGCCTGAGGAAGTCCAGGTCGTTGGTGGCCCTGTAGTACCAGTAATGCTCCAGGAGCATCCAGGCCGGGGCCTCGGGGTCTTCGGCGGTGACCTTGCTCCAGTCCGGGTCGGAGAGTCCCTTGGGAAAGACCTGGGTAAGCGGATACTGGGCCTCGATCTTTCCCGTGAGGCGGACGCAGTTCCGGGCGTAGTCCAGGACGCGGCGGGCCTCGTTCCACATGCCGGCCCTGAGGAAGATCAGGACGGCCCCGGCCGCGTCCCGCACCCGGAAGACTCGGTGGTTCAGGGAGGCGGCCACGCCCCCGCCGGGAAGGGCCTGGAGAAGGCAGGCCCGGACCTTCCAGTTCTCGATGAGGTCCATGTATTTCCGGTTGTCCGTGCGGAAGCGGGTTGTGTGCTGGAGCCTCAAGTGCCACCAGCCCTGGCACTCGCCGGCGGCGCCGACGCAGTCTTCCTTGAGGTAGTCGTCGGGGTCGGGCCTCTTCTGGCCCTGGTAGTAGAAATGCAGAAGCAGGGCAGCCTGGCCGATCTTTCCGGGCTCGATCTTGTCGAATCCCCGGTGGAGGCCGTCGGCCCCGGGCTTGCTCCTCTCGGCGAACCGCGCCTCCATGACCTGGACTTTTCCGTTGGGCAGAGGGTGGCGGTAGAGGATGGAGCCGCCCTTGATCTCGGCCCGGCCCTGGAAACGGGCCACCAGGTCGACATTCTCCAGGGCCTTTCCGGTGCCGTTGTATACCTCCACGATCCGGTAGATCGTGCGGTAGGGGGCCTTGGACCAGGCGCACCGGAAGGGGTCCAGGGCGGCCTTGCCGGCCTCGTCCCCCTTGAGGCCCTGGGGATACTTGGGGCCGGACCAGGCGAAGGTGAGGACCCTCAGGGCCGTGCCGTCCTTGCCCTTGTCCTCGGTGAAGACCATGGGGGCGCCCCGGACCATGCCGATCCGCTGGAGGGGAAGCTCCAGGGTCTTGCCTCCCGCTGCGAGATCCAGGGTGTTCCCGCCGAAGCTTCCTTCGGGGGAGAAGTCCTTTCCGGTCTCGAAATCCGGTCCGGTGATCCCCTGGAGGGTGTTGGCCCGCCTGCCGAGCCCCAGGACCCCGAAGGTCCATCCGTCCCCCACGGGGAAGGCGCCCCGCCGGGAGGGGGGAAGTCCCCGGAGGTTTTCGACCTTCCATGTGTCGAGGCGGTCCCACTGGAGGTAGGGGAACATCCGGGTCAGTTCGACGGGCTCCTCTTTCTTGGGCTTGTTCTCCCCGGGGGGACGGTCCCCGGGCATGGGCCGTTCCTGGCCCGGGAGAGGGGAGGAAAGGGCCGGAAGGAGAAGAAAGAGGAGGAAAAGCAGGGATAGGATCGTGCCAAGCCGTTTCATGGGGGTTCTTCCTGGTAGTTCCTGGGAAAAGGAGAGAGATAAACAGATACGGGCCCCGAGGGCCAGAAGGGAGTTGGAAATGGGTCGGACCCTGCTTCTTCGCCGGGAAAAGATCGGGGCCGCGGGAAGGTGTGTGGTGTAATGGCACGCATGGACGATCCGGCGGGCAGGGCTTTGCTTTTCTTCGGCCGGGACCTTGAGTTTCCCGTGATCCTGGCGGGGGACCGGCGGTCCGGGAGGACCGGGGATTGGGCCAGGCCGGGGCTCAGG
>JALUZX010000157.1 GCA_027011425.1 Planctomycetota bacterium | reverse complement strand
CCTCCGGATGGGGGGGAGTGGCCCCAGGGCAGGTGGTTTCTCATGGAGGGAAAGGCCGGTGGCGAAGACGCGGCCCTGGGAGTGGCCCACCTGGGCCTGCACGGTTTGGACTTCCGGGACGGCGAGGTCCGGGTCAGCGTCTTGCGGAGCGCGGCGTATTGTCACGAGAAGGGTTTCCCCCTGGAGGGGAAAGCCCCTCTCTTCATGGACCAGGGGGTCCACCGGGTCAGGCTCCTGGTCACGGCGGGGGCGCCGGAGGAGGTCCGCCGGAGGCTTCCCAGGATGGCGGCCTGGCTGGAGAGCCCTCCTTTCGCCCTGGCCCACCTACCCGGGCCTGGCGCGCCGCGGGAGATTCTCAGCCTGGAGCCGGAAAACCTGGTCTTGCTCTCCCTTCGGCCCGCCCCGGACGGGAAGGCCCTCCTGGCGAGGATCCAGGAGGGCGCCGGCCTGGCGACGAAAGGAACCCTGGGCCTTCCCTCGATGGGGAAGAAACAGGAAGTCCGGTTGGGTCCTTTCCAGGTGAGGAGTTTGCGGATCACCAGAACGTAGGGGCCGCCGGAGGCCTTTCCAAAAGTCGTGAAGAGTCCGCCGGAGCCTGCGGAGCGGAGCGACGCAGGCGAACGTCGGACAATGGAGGAGCCAGGACTTTCAGGGGGATCGGGGAGTCCTGGATTTTCCGGGCACGACCTTCGGGAGGCTTCGCCTCCCTCGGGCGTGCTCTTCACGGCTTTTTGGGGGTTTCCTTTCCTCATGCGAAGAGTCCGCCGGAGCCTGCGGAGCGGAGCGACGCAGGCGAACGTCGGACAATGGAGGAGCCAGGACTTTCAGGGGGATCGGGGAGTCCTGGATTTTCCAGGCACGACCTTCGGGAGGCTTCGCCTCCCTCGGGCGTGCTCTTCACGGCTTTTTGGGGGGTTTCCTTTCCTCATGTGAAGAGTCCGCCGGAGCCTGCGGAGCGGAGCGACGCAGGCGAACGTCGGACAAGAGGGATCCCGGACTTTTCGAAGAATCCCAGGCTCATGGGTTCTTCCAGGCACGACGTTCGGGCGCCTGGAGCGCCCTCCGGCGTGCTCTTCACGAGGTTTGGAGGGTGAAAATGGGTCGTGGGTAATTCCGGGAGGTGGAGCTTCAGCCCGGGACGACCGTCGGGCCGGCGTTTCACGCCGTCCCTCGGGCGTCCCCTACACCGGATGTTGGCGCGGGCCCGATGAGCCAGACGGTTTCTTCCGCCAGGGTGCGGGCGAAACGCCCGCCTTCGGCCTGGAGCCGATTCCACTCCGCCAAGGTGTAAACCAGGATGGAGGCGGGAACGGGGAGTCTCTCCAAGGGCCAGCGCCGGGCTCTTTCGATGAAGGGAGCGTTTTCCTCTTCCACCACTGCCAGCAGGTCCAGGTCGCTTCCCGGTCCCCAATCCCCCCGGGCGTAAGACCCAAAGAACCCGAACCCCAGGAGGCCGGGCTTTTTCTTTTTCTGTTCCTGGATCCAGCTGCGGAGGGCCCGGACCACTGTTTCCTTGTCAGGCCATCTGAGAACGGACGAATTCAAGGATCTCACGGGCATACCGGATGGCCTCTTTGCTTTGCAGTTTGCCGTAATGGACGAAAGGAGGGCCTTCGGGGTGACCGTTGGCGTACCGGGTGGGTACGTAATAGCCGTCCAGGACCCGGCCCTTGTCCACCATCTCCTCTTCCATCTGGAAAGGGAGTTCCTCCAGGAGCCGGGCGACGGAGTGCCCCCAGGCTTCTTGCTGAAGGTGGAGGTGCAAGGCCTTTACCGCTTTTTCCGCTCCTTGTTGGGCCGCGAAGCAGGCCCACTCGTGGCGGCCCGCGTCCCGGGAGTCTTGGGCCTGCTCCAGGTCCCTCTCGGCCTGGGCGAACCAGTCTTTCGCTCGGTTGGGCATGGCACCAGGATACTCTGGAACCTTGGATGCCGCACCCATCCCGGTGAAAGGAAGAATCTTACATTCCCCTTTCTTTCTGGCCCTTGGACCGGGAGCGGAACGATCTTGTGATAGGCTCCAATTTTTCGAACCTACCCTTTCCAGGAGAACCAACGCAATGGGCGCGCGTCCTCTTCGAACCGGCTTACTCTGGCTCCCTGTCCTCTTCCTTACTCTTCCCTGCCCGGGGCAGACCCCTCGCCCCGTGCCGGGCTGGCCCACCTATCGCCACGACATCGCCCGCACTGGGGCGTCGGCCGCCACGGTCCGGCCCCCCCTGGCCCTCCGCTGGGTCTTCCGGCCGGGCCACAAGCCCAGGCCGGCCTGGCCCATGCCCGCCGAGGAGCCGCCCCGGATGCACGAGGACAACGCCTTCCACGTGGTGGCCGTCAAGGGGCTCGCCTTCTTCGGCTCCTCGGTGGACGACACGGTCTACGCCGTGGATGCCGCCTCGGGAAAGCTGCGGTGGCGATTCCGGACCGATGGGCCCGTCCGCTACGCCCCGACCTGGAGCGCCGGGAGGCTCTATTTCGGTTCCGACGACGGGTTCGTCTACTGCCTGGAGGCAAGGAGCGGGCGGCTCCTCTGGAAAACCCGCCTGGGGCCCCGCCCGGAAAAGGTCATCGGCAACGGCCGGATCATCTCCATGTGGCCCGTGCGGACCTCGGTGCTCGTGGACCGGGGCCAGGTGCTTTGCGCCGCCGGGGTCTTCCCCTTCGAAGGGCTCTACATCTGCGCCCTGGACCCGGTGAAAGGGACTTTTCTCTGGAAGAACGACACCATCGGCGACCGTGCCCACGACCTCTCCTTCGGGGGGATTTCTCCCACGGGATACCTGGTGGCCTCCAAGGACACTCTCTTCGTCCCCTCGGGGAGGGCCATGCCCGCCGCCTTCGACAGGAAGACGGGGAAGTTCCTCTACTACGCATCTCCCAAGGGCAGGCGCGGGGGGACCTGGGCCTTGCTGGACAAGGACACGCTGATCGCCGGGGTGGCCGACCTGGGGGACCTGGAGAAGGACGCCTACGATGCGCGGACCGGGAAGTTCGAGGGGCCCGCTTTCGCCTGGTTCCAGGGACGGGACATGGTGGTCACGGCCCGGTCCTCCTACATTTTGACCCCCAAGGGAGTGTATGCCCTGGATCGCAAGGTCTACGCCAAGGCCGCCGTGGAGGCCGGGAAAGCCGAGGCGGAGAGAAAGCGCCTGAGGGGACGGCTGGAGGCCCTCCGGCGAAGGCGCGGCGCTCTCCGTGGGGCGGCGCGCGGAAAAGTGGATGCCCGTATCCGTAAACTTTCGGCGGAGATCCGCAAGCTCAGCGCCCGGATCGTCGGGGCGAGATCCAGGTCCACACGCTGGTCCCACTCGGGCCGGGGTCTCCTCTGCATGGTCCTGGCGGGACGCTATCTTTATTGCGGAGGAGATGGTTTCATCTGCGCCCTTGACGGCCGGACGGGCAAGGAGATCTGGAAGGGCAAGGCCGAGGGGAGGATCGCGGGCGTCGCCGCCGCGGAAGGGAGGATCTTCGCCGCCAGCGACGCCGGACCCGTCTTCTGCTTCGGACCTCCGGGCCCGAAGTCTCCCGTCGTCCTCGGCCCGGGAGCGAAGGTGTGGACTTCGGCCGGAGAAGATGGCCGCCCGGCGGCCGAGGCGGAGAAGATTCTCGAGATTGCGGGGATCCGCAAGGGATACTGTCTTCTCCAGGACTGCCGGGACGGCCGCCTTGCCGTGGCCCTGGCCCGCCGGTCGGACCTCACCATCCTGGGCCTGATGAAGGACCGGAGGAGCCTCGCGGCGGCCAGGAACCTGGTCCAGGCGGCGGGATTTGCCGGGAACCGGGTGGCCCTGGAGGCATGGAACCTGAAGGACCTGCCCCGCTGGTCCGCCAACCTGGTGGTCTGCCGGGACTCGGGGAGGAATTCCCCGGACCGGGATCTTCTCCGCGTGCTCAGGCCTTACGGCGGGGTTCTTTTGATCCGGAGAACCGGAGAAGATGGGTGGGACAAGTTCGTCCGGCCCCCCCTGGAAGGCGCCGGGACCTGGACCCAGCTCTACGCAAACCCGGCCAACACGGCCTGCTCGGAGGATCAGCTCGTGAAAGGACCTTTCGGGCTCCAGTGGTTCGGGGAGCCTGGCCCCCGGGGCATCGTGGACCGGCACGCCCGCTCCACGAGCCCGGTGGTCATGGACGGGCGTTTCTTTCACGAGGGGGGGGAGTTGATCCAGGCCTTCGATGCCTTCAACGGGGCCTTTCTCTGGAAGCGTAGGATTCCCGGGGCCGTGCGGGTCCGGGCGGACGTGGATGGAGGAAACCTGGCCCTCGCCCACGACGGTCTCTACGTGGCGGTCTTCGACCGGTGCCTCCTCCTGGACCCGGCCACGGGGAAGACCCTGAAGGTCTTTCCCATCCCCAAGGACGCGCTCCGGGGGAGGCGGCGCTGGGGATACATATCCCTGGAGGGGAACCTTCTTTTCGGGACCGCCGCCGATCCCCTCAGGAACCCGTACGCCGCCGTCTGGAAGAAACTCCTGGCCAAGGCCGGAAAAGAAGGAAAAGACACATCCGCCCTCGAGCCGAGCCAGGCGCTCTTCGAGAGTCTCCATAGATCGGCCCGGCTCTGGACTCCCATGGGAGGGTTTCCCTCCGGCGGAAGCCAGAGGTCTCCCCGGGGAGCCTTGACCTCGCGTCTCATGGCGGGCGACGCCCTCTTCGCCGTGGACAGGCATACGGGAAAAAAAATATGGATCCACCGGGGAAAGCGCATCCCCAACATCTCCGTCTCCATCGGGGGAGGGAGGGTCTTCTTCGTGGACGGTCCCCCTTCGGCGGAGGAACGGAAAGCCGCCCTTGCGGAGAAGAAGGCGCTCCTGGCAAAGAAGGTCTACCGGGCCGGCGAGGAGGCCAGGCTGGTGCCTCCCGGAGAGGAGGACGTGCGGGTGGTCTACGCCCTGGACGAGAAGACGGGAAAGGTCCTTTGGCGAAGGCCCCTGGACGTCACCGGCTGCGGAGGGGACAAGATGGGCTCGGCCTACGCGAAGGGGGTGCTTCTTTTCTACGGGAATTTCAGCAACCACGACACCTGGCTCTTCCTGGGGAAGAAACTCACCTGGAGGCGGGTGACCGCCCTGGACGCGAAGTCGGGCCGTGTGCTCTGGAGCAAGCCCTTGAATTACCTGCGGAGGCCCCTTGTGGTGGGCAGCAAGATCATCATCGAGCCCAGGGCCTGCGATCTCTTCACAGGCAGGATTCTCAAGAGGCTCCATCCCGTCACGGGGAGGCCCGTGACCTGGGAGTTCCTCAGGCCGGGCCATTGTTGCGCCATTACTTCCGCCTCAGCCCATACCCTTTTCTACCGATCCTTCTACGCGGCGATCTACGAACTCACCGGCGACAAGGGGCTCAACCTCTTCGGAGCGATCCGCCCGGGCTGCTGGCTGAACATGGTTCCCGCCTGCGGGATGATGGTCATGCCCGAGGCGAGTTCGGGGTGCACCTGCTCCTTTCCGATCCGCTGCTCCCTCGCCCTGGCGCCCAGGCCCGGCAGGATCCGTGGGAACTGGACGGTGTTTGTCTGCCACGGCCCGACCAGGCCCGTCAAACACCTCTCCCTCAACCTGGGCGCTCCCGGGGACCTGCGGGACAAGGACGGCACTCTCTGGCTTGCCTGGCCCCGGCCCCGGGCGGTCTCCAACATCGGGTACGGCCATTACGCCATGAAGGTCTACCTGAAGGACCGGTTGATTCCAGGAATGGGATATGATCGCCGGGACGACCGGGGCGTGACGATGGAGGGGACCACCCGGCCCTGGCTCTTCACATCCTGGGGGCTGGGCCTGCAGTCCATGGAGATTCCCCTCCTGGACAGAAAGAAGGGCCGTCCCCCCGTCCCTTACACGGTGCGGCTCGGATTCCATTCCGAAAAGGGCGAAAGGCCCGGAAAACGGGTCTTCGATATACGCATCCAGGGCAAGATCCTGCTCCGGGGTTTCGATCCCGTCCGGGCCGCCGGCGGCCCGGGAAAGGCCGCGGTTCGGGAGTTCAAAGGGATCCGGGTGAAAGACGCCCTGCGCCTGGACTTCCTTCCCCGCGAGCGCCGACCCGGGCGGGACGCCGCCCCGAGGGTCGATTTCGTCCAGGTCCTGGCCGCCCAGGAAGGGAAGAGATGAGGCAAGCGGGGAAAACACCGGGGGTAGGGAACCGGGAACGGGTAGAGTAAGGGGCGAGCCAAGGAGGTTAGATGGGCGGCATTTCCTGGACCTATGTGCTGGGCCTCTACATCCCATTGGTGGTCTCCCTCTCGATCCACGAGTGGGCCCACGCTATGACCGCGTGGGTCCTGGGGGATTCCACGGCCGAGGAGCATGGCCGCCTGACCCTCAACCCTTTGCCCCACCTGGACCTGATCGGGACGGTGGTTCTTCCCCTGATGATCCTTTTCTCCCATTCCCCTTTTCTTTTCGGCTGGGCCAAGCCCGTCCCGGTGGACCCGACCCGATTCCGGCGAGGGGTGAAGATGTTCCCGGGGATGCTCCTGGTTTCCCTGGCGGGGCCCTTCTCCAACCTGGTCCTGGCCTTTCTCTTCGCCCTCTCCTTGAAACTCTGCGACCGCTTTTCCTGGGGGAACGACGCCTTGATTCAGGGGCTTTACATGGGCCTGGTTCTCAACGTCCTTCTCGCCATCTTCAACCTGATGCCCATCCCTCCTTTGGACGGGCACAGGCTCCTTCCGCCCGCGGTCCAGAGAAAGCTCCTGCCTTTTTCCGGCATGATTTTCATTCTCTTCCTGGTCGCCATATGGCGTTACCAGGGGATTCTGGGCGTTCCAGTGGAATTCTTCACCAAGGGGATCCTGCGGCTGGTGGGCCTGCTCGTCTGAAACGTGGGAAGGATCCTGCGTATCCAGGGGAGCGGCGCCTTCGGCGGCACGCCGGTCCTGGTGGACGGCATTCCGGGCGCAGCCATGGGCCGGCTCGAGCGCGGGCGGCCCCTCTCCGAAAAGTAGAGAAAGATTCCGCCGGGCGTTTCACACCGCTTCGGCGCCCTTCTCCAGGGCCTTCAAGTTTCCTTCGTAGAACCTCTCCTTGGCCCCGGAGAAGACGTGGTGCAGGGCCTCCTTGACGGAGTCGAGGGAGACGAGGCCGCTCTTTTTCACAAAGGCCCCGAGCATGACGATGTTGAGTCCCCTGGGGTTTTCGATCTCCGTGGCGATCGTATTTCCTTCCACGTAAGTGGGGAGGATGTCGGTGCGCTCCACCTTCCTGTCGATCAAGGCGGAGTTGACGACGCAGTGCCCGCCGGGCTTCATGGCCGGCTCGAACTTGTCCAGGGAAGGGCGGTTCAGGACCACGATGTGGTCCGGGTCCGGGACGATGGGGGAGCCCACGATCTCGTCGGAAAGCACCACCGTGCAGTTCGCCGTCCCCCCCCGCATCTCCGGGCCGTAGGAGGGGATCCAGGCCACGTTTTTGCCCTCGAGAAGGCCCGCTTCGGCTAGGAGCTTGCCCGCCATGAGCACCCCCTGGCCTCCGAAACCCGCGAAGATCACCGACGTGGAAGTCATTTCTTCCCTCCTTCCTCCGCCTCGGGCTTCTTGAATTCGCCCAGGGGGAAATAGGCCATCATCTTCTCCTTGCCCCACTCCAGGGCCTCCACGGGCGTCATGCCCCAGCCCGTGGGACAGGAGGAGAGAAGCTCCACGAAGGTGAAGCCTTTTCCCTCGGCCTGGAGCCGGAAGGCCGTGTGGAGGGCCTTGCGGGCCTTGCGGACGAGCTGGGGCGTGTAGAGGGCCTGGCGGGTCACGTAGACGGGCGCCACCAGCGTGGACAGCAGTTCCGCCATGCGGATGGGCCATCCGATCTGCTCAGGATCGCGGCCGTAGGGGGAGGTCGTGGTCTTCTGGCCCACCAGCGTGGTAGGGGCCATCTGGCCGCCCGTCATGCCGTAGATGGCGTTGTTGATGAAGACCACGGTGATCTTCTCTCCCCGGTTCGCGGCGTGGATGATTTCCGCCATGCCGATGGATGCCAGGTCCCCGTCGCCCTGGTAGGTGAAGACGATGGTGTCCGGCCGGCCGCGCTTGATCCCCGTCGCCAGGGCCGGGGCCCTTCCGTGGGCGGCTTCCTGGAAATCGCAGTTGAAGTAGTTGTAGGCCAGGACCGAACAGCCCACGGGGGCCACGCCGACGGCCCTCTCCCGGAGCCCCAGGTCGTCCAGGGCCTCCGCCACGAGCCGGTGGGCGATCCCGTGGGGGCATCCCGGGCAGTAGTGGGTGGGCCTGTCCCTGAGGGCTTCGGGCCTCTTGAAGATCACTTCCACGGGAACGCTCATTTCTCCACCTCCTTGCCCAGGCGCTTCAGGACCTCCCGGACCACCTCCTGTGGGGTTGGAACCACCCCCCCCGTGCGGCCGAAGAAGTGGACCGGAATCCTTCCCTCCGTGTAGAGCTTGACGTCCTGGACCATCTGGCCCAGCGACATCTCCACGGTGAGGATGAACTTGACCTTCTTGGGATCCAGGGACTGGATGGTCTTTTCGGGGAAGGGGAAAAGAGTGATGGGCCTGACGAGCCCCACTTTCACGCCTTTTTCCCGGAGCCGCTCCATGGCGGTCCGGCAGACCCGGGATGTCGTCCCGTAGGCGCAGAGCACGACTTCGGCTCCGTCCAGGTCGACCGTCTCCACCCGCACGTCCTCGCGTTTCATTCTTTCGTATTTTTGCTGGAGTTTCCGGTTGTGCTCCTCCAGCTCGTAGGGATCCAGAAGGAGGGACTTGACGATGTTGGGCTCCCTCCCCTTGCACCCCGTGGTGGCCCAGGGCTTGTCCACCAGGGCGGGCTCCCTCTCCGGGAATTCCACGGGCTCCATCATCTGGCCGATGATCCCGTCGCCGAGGACGAGGACGGGGTTGCGGTACTTGTCGGCCAGGTCGAAGGCGTCCATCACCAGCTCCACCGCCTCCTGGACCGTGGAGGGGGCGAGCACCATGGTGTAGTAGTCGCCGTGGCCGCCGCCCCGGGTGGCCTGGAAGTAGTCCGATTGGGCGGGCTGGATTCCGCCCAGGCCGGGACCGCCCCGGACCATGTTGATCACCACGACCGGAAGTTCCGCCCCGGCGATATAGGAGATCCCCTCCTGCATCAGGGAGATGCCCGGCGAGGAGGATGAGGTCATGACCCGGACTCCCGCGCCGGCGCAGCCGAAGAGCATGTTGATCGAGGCCACCTCGCTTTCCCCCTGGACGTAGGTGCCGCCCACCTGGGGCAGGCGGCGGGACATGTATTCGGGGATTTCGTTCTGGGGGGTGATGGGGTAGCCGAAGAAGTGCCTGCACCCGGCCTTGATGGCGGCTTCGCCCACGGCCTCGGCGCCTTTCATCAGGACGCGCGTCATGACTTGCCCCCTCCTGTCTTTACTTCCTTGTAGACCGTGATGGCCACGTCGGGGCACATGTCCGCGCACATCTTGCACCCGATGCAGCCCTCCTTGAACTGGACGGCGAAGTTGTAGCCCTTGGTGTTGATCTTGTCGCCCAGCTTGAGGACCTGCTTGGGGCAGACGGAGACGCAGAGCCCGCACCCCTTGCAGAGTTCCTGGTTGACCTCGATGTAAGGCATATCATTCTCCCTTGTTTTCGGGAGGGGCTCCCTCCATGAGGGACCTGCGGTCCCTGTAGGGGGCGAACCTCCGGATGTCCTCGAACCACGGGGGAAGCATGAAACGGTCCATGGGAACGGCGGGGACGTCCCCGCAGTCGGGAACCCATGAACCGAGGAATTCGGGAACGAAAAAAAGACCCCCCAGGGGGAGCCCGAGGCGGGCGGCGCCGGCCAGGACGATCTGGTGGCCTTCTTCCACGACCTGGGGTGTGGTGAGCTGGATGAGATGGGGGTTGCTCAGGACCGCCGTGGCCCGGAGCTTGGAAGCCCCCTCGATCTCCCCGAGGGCCGTCTCGATCTCTTCGGGCGTGGAAACGAAGGGCCTGTTGGGGTTGACCACCAGGAAGAGGGCGTAGCCGACTTTCTCCAGGGAGGGGGCATAGGATCCAAGGAGCCTGGCCCCCGCCGGGTCTCCTCCCACGTCCACCACGATCCGCACTTCAGGGTCGGCCAGAAGGCGCTCCATGTCGCCTGTCAGGGCCGGCAGGTCCGCCTGGGCCAGGTGGCCCCGCGGGGCCGCCACCTGGATGCCTTTCCTCTCGAATTCCTCCCTCAGCTCCCGGGAGCGGAAGTAGGGATTGACGATGTCCAGGTCCACGATGGCCGCCCTGCCTGCCCGGCCCGCGGCGTAGGCCCGGTTGATGGCGATCTCCGTCTTGCCCGAGCCGTAGGGGCCGGCCAGGATCGTCACCCTCCTCTCCCTTTCCAGGGGAAGGATCTCTGTTTTTTTAAGGAGAGTCATCTAGGGAGCGGGCTCCTGGAAACAAGGGAGGCCCGAACCGGGCCCTTCCTGGAACCCTGCCGGGGTCCTTCGAGTTTCAGGTCTTTGCCTTGAGGAGCCCAGGCTTTCCTGGGATTCTCCCTGGGGGAGAGGGAGCCGGAGAGAGGGGAGGCGTCCATGGACCGGCCCGTGATCCACTTGATCTGCAACGCCCACCTGGACCCGGTCTGGCAGTGGCGGTGGGAGGAGGGCTGCGCCGAGGCCCTGGTCACTTTCCGGACGGCCGTGGAGCTTCTCCAGGAGGACCGGACCTTCAAGTTCAACCACAACGAGGCCGTCCTCTATCGCTGGGTGGAGGAGCACGATCCCGAACTCTTCGAGGAGATCCGGGCCCTGGTGGAGGAAGGGCGCTGGTGCGTGATCGGCGGCTGGGACCTCCAGCCCGACGTGAACCTCCCCGGACTGGAATCCCTCTACCGGCACATGGAGGAGGGGCGGCGCTACTTCCAGGAGGCTTTCGGGGTGAAGCCCCGGGTGGCCTGCAACTTCGACTCCTTCGGCCATCCGGCGGGTCTCCCCCAGCTCCTGCTCCAGGGGGGCTACTCTTTGTATGTCTTCATGCGTCCCTCGCCGGAGGAACTGGAACTCCCAGACCACCTCTTCCGCTGGCGGGGCCTGGAAGGAAGCGAGATCCCGGCCCTCCGGGTCCCCATCGGGTTCTACCACTCCGAGAGGGAAGACCTGGACGAAAAGATGGCCCGCACTATGGACCTGGCCCTTCGCCTGGGCCGGGACGTGCCCCTCTTCTGGGGCCTCGGGGACCACGGGGGAGGCGCCACCAGGGAGGACCTGGAACGGATCCGCCGGTGGAAGGAGCGGGAGACCCGGGTGAGGGTCGAGCACAGCACCCTGGAGAGCTACCTGGAGGCCGTGGAAGAAGCGGCCCGGCGGGCGCCGGTCTTCGAAGGAGGGCTCCAGCGCTCCATGACCGGGTGCTACACCTCCATGTCCCGGCTCAAGCGGGCCGCCGCCCGGAGCCTGGGTCTTCTGGTCCAGGCCGAATCCCTGCGGGCCGCCGCCTGGTGGGACCTGGGGCTTTCTTTTCCGGAGGAGGACCTGGCCCAGGCCTGGCGGGACCACTTGTTCAACGATTTCCACGACATCCTTCCCGGGTCGGGCACAGAAGAGGTGGAGCGGGACGCCCTGGCCCTCTACGGCAAGGCGGAGCACCTGGCCCGCCGGGCCCGGATGGGTGCGGCCGCGGCCTGGGCCCGCTCCGGGGCCGGCCGGGGAGAGCCCCTTCCTCTCGCTTTGCTCAATGGAGTCCCCCTCTTCCGTGCGACTCCCGTGGAGGTGGAATTCATGGTGGACTACCGGCCCCTCCCGGCGGGGGAGTGGCACGCGCGCCTCTTCGACGCTTCGGGCCGGGAGATTCCCTGCCAGGAAGAGCCTCCCCTGGCCATGCTTCCCCACAACGGCTGGCGCAGGAAGGTCTCTTTCGCGGCGGATCTCACCAGCCTCGGCGCCCTGGGCTTCCGCCTGGAGGTGCGGCGGGGCCCGGCGCCTCCGGCGGGGTCCTTCCGCCCGGCCCTGCCCCACGGAATCGATCCGTCCACGGGCCTGGTGGGGGACCTCCCGTCCCCCGGGGGGAAGAACCTCCTGGCCGGCCCGCTCTTTCTGCCCCTGGTTTTCCGGGACGAAGAAGATTCCTGGGGCATGGGGGCCTGGTCCTGCGGGGATCTCCTGGGGCCCTTCCAGGCGGATCCCGCGAAGGCGCGTCTTCTCCTGGAAGGGCCGGTCCGCTCCATCCGGGAAACCGAATTTTCCTTCGGGGCGAGCAGGATCCTGGCCCGGGTCATCGCCTACGCGGAGTTTCCCGTCCTGGAATACAGGTTGCGGATTCACTGGAAC
>JALUZX010000156.1 GCA_027011425.1 Planctomycetota bacterium | reverse complement strand
TCTTTCTCGCCGAGCGGAAACCCGCCCTGGTCTGGTTCCCCGGCTCCCAGGCCGCGGCGGCCCTGGCCGGAATCGGGGCCGAAATCCTCCGCAGGCTCCAGCCCAGGGAGGCCGCCCGATGAACCCGATCTTCCATTCCCGCCCCTTCGGCATCTCCCCGGAAGAACTGGCCGACCTGTTGGAAAAGCACCCGGGCTTTCTGGGAAAGAACTGGAAACTTCTAGGAAAAGGCGGGCCCCTGGGGGAAGTGGAAGCGGACCTCCTTTTGGCCTCGCCGGAAGGCGACCTGGTGCTCTGCCTGGTGGGACGGGAAGTGGACGGCGCCCTCCTTTCCAAGGGTCTCTCCCTCCTCGGCGCCGCCCGGGATGTCCTGGCCTTTTTCAGGAATTTCCGGATCCAGGGATGGCCCCGCCTGGAACGGGCCCGGCTCCTTCTGTTGGGGGGCGTGGTGGAGAAACAGGTCCTCTCCGCCGCGGGAGGAGATGTTTCGGTCCTCCTGGTGAGCCAGGTGGAAGGCCAACCCGGACCGCCTCTTGTGGTCTACGCCCCCCCCGTGAAAGACGGGGCTCCCAAGGCGGAGGAGAGAACCGGGGAGATCCGGGAGGAGGAAAAGGAGGGAGGGAAAGGCCTCCCTCCCGGCGAGGACCCCCCCCTGGAGGACGAAGAAGTGGCGAGGTTGATTTCGTAAGGACCGTGAACGAAGGGGAGACGATCCCATGCGACCCAACCCGGAAATCCAAAAAGAGGAAAGCGCCTGGTTCACCGTGGCGGAAGCCTCCCTGTTGCTCGGCATCACTCCTCGAGCGGTCCAGCTCCGGGCCAAGAAGGGGGCCCTGAAAAAGAAAGAGGTCCGCTCCGAGAGGACCGGGCGGATGCAACTGCTCGTGTCCAGCCCTGAACTCACAAGGATCGCCTCCATGCCCGGCGCCCGGGACAAGCCCCGCCTTTCCCAGGAAGAGGATTTCGTGCCCCGTTTCTCCCGCAAGATCGACGAGGGGGCCGCCGTGGGGGCAGAGGAATTCCAGGAGATCACGGCCCACCTGAAGGCCCTGGACGAGGGCCTGGAAAGGGACCGCCGGGCCATGGAGGGACTGGAGCGGGAGCGGGACAGACTGGCCAAGGAACTCGCCAAGGCCCAGGCGGCCCTGGAAGCCGAGAGGGAGCTGGGGAAACGCCACGAGATGTCCCTCCACCGTTTCATCGACCGCCAGGAATCGCGGCACAAAGAAAAAGAAGAGAAGCTCCTGGCCCACGTCTCCCACCTGGCCCGGGCCTTGGGGCGGGCCGAGCACCAGATCCTCCTTCTGAAAACCCGGCGTCCCTGGTGGCGGAGATGGCTCTCCCGCCTCAACCCCTTCTCCAAAAAACAAAAAGCGTAGAGGACACCGTAGCGCCGCCCCGAACCTCGTCCTCCCCAAACCCCGTGAAGAGCACGCCGGAGGGGGGCGAAGCCCCCCGAACGTCGTGCAGGAAAAACCCTTTCGTTCCGGATCCTTCCAAAAGCTACAGGAGCCATCCATACCCCACGTTCGCCCCTAAAAATCGTGAAGAGCACGCCGGAGGGGGGCGAAGCCCCCCGAACGTCGTGCAGGAAAAACCCACGATCCAGGGATCTTTCCAAGACTCCCGGATCACTCTTGTCCGACGTTAGCCAGCGGCGCTCCCGCGCCGTCCCGACGGACGTCCCGCAATCCCCCTACCCCCTCAATAGATCCAACCCCTGAGATTTCCACGGAAAGCCTGGAAAATGCCCGGTTTCAGCCATTCCAGACTTTCCACTGGATTCTACAGCCAAAAAAGAGGAGGCGCCGGCAGCATTTTCAGGAGAGGGAAGGCCCTCGAACCTGTGCTCCAGCTCCCCCCATGAAGGTTTTTCCAGAAGAAATCAATGCCCTATTCAAGTGACGCCCCGGGATCGAGCCCAAAAACAGCCCGTTCCGCCTTTCAGACCAGGGCTTGGCCGTCAGCCCGGCCGTATGCACATCCCGCGCTCCACAGATTCCACGGAAGGCCCGATTTTTCTTCCCCGGCTCCCAGAAAAGGCGCCACCTCCACCCAGGTCCTGGACAGAAGAGGAAGATGGTTGCGAATCCCCTGGAATTCCCTTCCGGCACCCCGGCATCCCAGGGCCGTGCATTCTTTCACGGGACCAGGGATGCCCGCCCGAAAATGACGGCCCCCGGAAGCAAAGTGGAAGCCGTGACTGCCGGGAACAAGGATTTCGGGATAGCCTGCAAACTTGCGCAGCCCATCCCTCCGGAAGCCACTTCCCAAAGACAGAAAATGCCGTATGATGGAGGAGAATTCATTGTCATGCGCAGGGAGACCCGGCCGGATTAGGCCGTTCCCCACGCAACCTATTAGTAAATACACAGAACAACCTAATTGTAATTCGACATAGGGATTAAAGGATGAAAAACTGTTTTGTAATGCAACCATTTGATGGCGGAACTTTTGATAAACGGTATGATTCCGTCTTCGCCCCTGCCATTAAAGCTGCCGGAGTTCTTCCTTACCGAGTGGACCGCGATCCATCAGTCAGCATTCCAATACGGGAGATTGAAAAAGGAATTCGAGATTCAATAATATGCTTCGCTGATATAACAACGGATAATCCCAACGTGTGGTTTGAACTTGGTTTCGCTTTTGCGATACCTAGAGAGGTAGTCCTTGTATGCTCGGACGAACGCAAAACGAAGTATCCATTCGATGTACAGCATAGGCTTATTATTCAATACAAGACTGGGGCACCCCAAGATTTTGAGGAACTGAAGGAGGAAATAACGAAGCGAATCAAAGCAATTCTCAAAAAGACCGAAGAGCTTGATCGTGTTGCAACACGATCAATAGTTAAAGACTCTGAAGGCTTGAATCAACACGAAGCTGTGGCTCTTGCCGCCATACTCCAAAATTCATTTATTACAAAGGGTTATGTTAGTGGCTACCAGATCCGCAACGATATGGAGGCAGCAGGCTTTACAGATGTTGCAGTAGGCCTTGCACTAAAAGCTTTAGAGCGTAAAAATATGATTGAGACAGATATTCGGATAGACGGTTTTGACGGAGAATCCTACACCGTCTACAAAATAACTGAAATAGGAGAGCAATGGCTCATCAATCACCAGGAGAAGCTAACTCTCAAAAAAGAGGATACAGAAATTACTCCAAATGAGGAAGTGACATTTGAATAGGACCGAACAAATCGCTCCAGCGAACCGCCAATCCGCCGGGCTTCGCTTGCCCTCTTTTCGGCCGCTGAGCTTAATCGTTAGAAGCCAAAGGATGAAGTAGAAGTGCCCATATTCAAAATATCCGAAAACAATCTCTTACCGGAGAGAAAAGGAACTTCTCTCTGGAAAAGGATTTGCAAAATCTTATCGAGTCAAACCTGAATTTGGTTTTCAACTGCGGTCTGGTGGCAACTGTTATAGAGCCCGCAGAATTCGTGGGATAGGGGTGAGGTTGAGCAAGCTCCCGTCGTGGTTTTGGGAAAAACTCCGGCCTGCTTCCCCTCGAAGAGATTGGGCTCCGGCGGCGGGAGGGCCCGGCGGGTAAGCTTTCCTTCTGTTCTCCCCTTAGACGGGGAGGAGCCTCTTCCCTGCGGCCAAAAGAAAAGAGGTCGGGTCGAACCTGGGGATATGGGGAAAAGAGGGGAGCTTATTCCCTCCCCAGGCCCG
>JALUZX010000155.1 GCA_027011425.1 Planctomycetota bacterium | reverse complement strand
CATGAGACGGTCCCGGGCGGTTCTTGCAGGAGGGCTCGCTTGCCTGCCGGTCCTGCCGGCGGGACGGGCTCTTTGCCGGGAGAGGGCCCGGGCCGAGGCGGAATTCGAGCGCCTCCAGGCCCTGCCCGGGGGGAACAGGCCTTTCGGGAGAGTCCAACTCGCCCTGTGGGCCCTGGAACACGGCCTCCGGGAAAAGGCCCGGCGGCGGAGGGGGGCCAAGGGCCTGCGTCGCCGTCTTGATGGACACGAAGGACAAGGAGGTTAGAAAATGCGTAGATCCGCGTGGCTTCTTCCGGCCTTTCTGCTCCTTCTTTTGGGGGCCCTGGCCGTTCCCGTCTCCGCACAGGGGTGCGGCGGGATCACCAAGGTGGACGTCCAGGCCTACGGCAAGGGGTGTCCCGGGGCAGGCGCCAAGCCTCCCTACCTGGAGGCCTCCCTTCGCAAGGTGGGCTCTTCCTGCGCTCTCCAGGTGGAGATCAAGGCCGTCCGGTGGTTTCCCAACGTGTATTTCACGGGATGGATCCTGGTGATGGGGACCGGGAAGCTCTCTCTTCCCGTGATCCGGCCGGGTTGCACGCTGCTGGTCTTTCCTCTCGGGATGTTCGCGTATGACCGGAAGACGACGAAAGTCTCCTTCCCCCTGCCCAACGATCCGGCCCTGCTTGGGGCGACGGTCTATTTCCAGGGGGCGGCCAAGTACGTGGGCTTCTACTTCGGCCCCGACCTGACGGCGGGCCTGGCCGTCACCTTCAAGTGAGGGTGCCGGCAGGTTGGGCCGGGGCCCCGGCGCTTCTGGTTCTGGGGGGAATCCACCCCGTCTTGCCGGGAATGGATGTTCCGGGCATGGGGGAGGCCTGAGCGTTCCTGGCGCCCGAAAAAACGGGAAAGGCCGGGAAGGATTTTTTTCCCAAGAAAGGTATAAGGCGGTAACAGAAGAAGAAAAAGACGATGGAAGGGATGATTATCGCTTTTCTTCCACTTCTACTCCGCCTGCAAGGGTCGCAACCATGAGGTCGTAGACGATCCCCATTTCCTTTTGGAATATGGCCCCGTCTTCCGTCGCCAGGAAGAATCCGGGGGGGATTTTCCGGCTTTTATTCTTCGCGAGATCCTTCAGGTGTTCCATGGCCGCCTTGGAGTATTCCGATGTGCCTTTCCCGTCCTTGAGATAATCGGAGACCGCCTGCCAGGCCATTCTCTTTCGAAACCAATCCCTCGACAGGCGGCCCGGATCGATCACGTGCTTTACGAGTGCCTCGGGAGCGTAAATAGATATCTTCCCCATTGCGTGGATTTTCTGCGTGACCTCTGTCTCCTCGTTGGAGAGAAGGGAATATGCGGGTCCAATCCTTCCGAGAGCGGTGGAGAACCCCCCCGCTTCGAGAAGGATCTTCCTGTCGAAGGCTATGTTGCATCCCACGAGCCACTTGGCTGGATCCAATTTTCCCCTGGGCCCGCCCCAATCCACGACGGAAAGAAAGATCCAGAGTTCCTCCGCCAGCCAGGGCGGCTTGGGGCTGATCCAGTGGGGAAGGACCCTTCCCCCCACGACGGCCGCATCGGGGCTGAATGCGTCGAAAGCGGCGGTGATCTCCTCGGCCCATTGGGGCGAGGCGATCGCGTCATCGTCGATGAAGGCCACGAAAGGCGCTTTCGCGAGGCTGGTGCCCCTGTTCCTGGCGTTCGAAAGTCCGGGGACGGGCTCGAGAAAATATTTCACCCTTGGGTCATCGTCGTACTGAGCGGCGAAACTTCGGGCTTTCTCCTGGTCTGGGGAGTTGTCTATGACCAGGATTTCGAGGAACCCACGTTCCACCTCCTGCCGGAGAAGGGAGTCGATTGCGTCTGGGAGGACATCGTAACGATTGTAGGTGCAGATGACCGCCGACAGCCTGGGTTCCCCTTTGTGGAGGGATGCGCGGAATTTACTTTCCCTTTGAGAGGGGGCGCCTTCCCCTTTGGAGGGTTTTTTGCCGGGACGTGAAACGGCGGGGCGGGCTCTCTCCCCGGCCCGGGAAGCCCGGGCAACCGCTTCGGGAACCGTCTCTTCCAGGACCTTGTCCCAATTTTCCTCGTAGGCCTCCCGGGAGAAGTTGATCTCGTAGAGTTTTCTTGCAATCTCCGCCCTTTTCTCCCTCGCCTCCTGGGAGGAGAGGAGGCCCTCGAGGTCGGCGGCGAAGGCGGAAGGGTCGTCGATGGGCCGGAAGCCCGTGTCCCCCAGGTCCACCCCTCTCAAGCCGCCGGAGGTCGTGGAAAAGGGCCTGCCGTAAGCGAAGGCCTCCATGGCCTTGATCGAAATCCCGCTTCCCCCCTGGTCCGGGATGACCAGGACTTTGGACCGAAAGAAGAAATCCCCCAGGTCGTCCACGAAGCCCGTTGCCAGGAGTCCCTTTTTCTGGGCGTATTTCTCGGGAAGTCCGTTCAGGACCCTGCCTACCAGGAGGATTTTCGACTTCCGCAGCCTTTCGCTTAGAGGGACGACCTTTTCGACGAACCATTTCACTCCGCGGACGTTCCCCTCATGCCAGTCTCCCCAGAGCATGACGTCGAAGCGGTTGGCGGTTTGGAAAGCTTCAGGGAGGTTGTTTGCCGCCACGACTTCCGGCCATGTCCTCGAAGGAAGACGGGGGAAAGGGCTGTAGGGGCGGATGAAGAAGGACTTCCTGGCGGAAGGGGATACCAGGGCGTGGTCCTCGGGTGTGAGGTTTACGCAGGCTTCCACGGCGGACCAGACTTTCTTCTCCTCCTCGAGTTGCTTGGATGTGTCCGCTCCCTCGGCGGGCACGAAACCGGGGACTCCGTGTTTCTCGAGGAGTTCGCCGAAGACGTCGTGGGTTTCCAGGATGATGGGAGCCTTGGTGATTTTCCGGGTCGGAGGCACGTGGGGGAGGTGATTGACCAGGGCGAAGGCAGCCCTGCTGCCGGCCCACGCCAGGCCTTCCGGGTCTTCCAGGATCGGATCGGCGAAAAGGGCGAGCATCCTGCCCAAGGGGGAGGATTCCTTGAATTCCCCGGAGCTTGAGACCCTTTCGACGTGCCGGGGATCCTCGTTCCGCTCCACGATGTAGAAAAGATGAGGCTTGAGGTTCCGGAAATTCTCGGCTAGGAATTCGGATACTCGTTTCTCCCGCCACTCTCCGTAATGTGGCCAGTGCTCCACGAAGACCCTGGCCACCAGGTATCCTTTTTCGAGGAGATACCTGGTTTGGGCATCGAAGATGCTTGTGCTTCCCGTGCGTCCCCAGAAGGCGCTCACCAGGAGAACCAGGGGGCCGAACTCCTCGATGGAAATGCTGGGAGGGATGGTTTCCTTGCCGGAAGGGGCGGAGACCGTTGGAAAGCGCCGAAGAATGTCGGTGGCGCCTTGGCCTCCACCGTCTTCACCGAGGGGGTAAACCTTCGTTCCCAAGGTAGACGTAAGCTCTTCGGCCTTGGCGGTTGAGTCCGCGTGAAGGTACAGATTCCGGAAGGGACACCCCGTGGTCAACCGGGCCGCCAGGGTGGATGGGTCGATTCCTTCGGGAGGGGCGGGAAACAATGGGTCTTCTGTGAATCGGAAATGAACGGTGGTGTCCAGGGGGCGGTCGAGGCCGAGAAGAGGGAGCCACCTGAAGAACTCTTCCAACTGGACCAGTTCGCCGGAGGGGAAAAAAACGATATCTCCTCGGCCCAGGACCGAGA
>JALUZX010000154.1 GCA_027011425.1 Planctomycetota bacterium | reverse complement strand
GTGGACGGGACCCTGAAGAGGCGGATGGGGGACAGGCTCTTGAAGGGCCGGGTCCTGGCCAAGACGGGATGGATCCGCGGGACCTCGGCCCTTTCGGGTTATCTCCGGGCGGGAAAGAGAGAAATCGCTTTTTCGATCCTGGTCTCCTACCCTCCTTCGGTGGGAGGGTTCAACAAGTATTGCAAGGCGGCCCAGGAGCGCTTGTTGCGCCTCCTGGCCACGGAATCCATGGAGTAGAGTCGTGGCGAAACACACGGTGGTCACCATGCCCGGCGACGGGATCGGGAAGGTCGTCCTTCCCCAGGCCCTCCGGGTCCTGGAAAAGGTCGGGTTCGACGCGGAATACGTTCACGCCGACATCGGCTGGGAGTTCTGGGTGAGGGAAGGGAATCCCCTTCCGCAGAGGACCCTGGACCTCCTGGAAGAACACAAGCTGGGGCTCTTTGGGGCCATTACTTCCAAGCCCAAGGCGGAGGCGGCGGCGGAGTTGGACCCCTCCCTGCGGGACAAGGGATATGTCTACTACAGCCCCATCGTGGGCCTCCGCCAGCATTTCGACCTGGACATCTGCCTACGGCCCTGCCGCTCCTTCCCGGGCAACCCCTTGAATTTCATCCGGAAGAAACCGGGCGGCGGATTCGAGGAGCCGCCCGTGGACGTGGCCATCTTCAGGCAGAACACAGAGGGGCTCTACGCCGGCGTGGAGTGGACCGATCCTCCTCCCGAAGTCCGGAAGGCCCTGGAGACCCATCCCAAGATGGCCCGCTTCAAGGACGTGCCTTCTTCGGACCTGGCCGTCTCGTGCCGGATCTTCACGAGGGAGGCCTGCCGGAGGATCTGCCGGGCCGCCTTCGAATACGCAGCCAAGAAAGGCTACAAGTCCGTCACGGTCTGCGAGAAGCCCAACGTGGTCCGGGAGACCTCGGGCATGATGGGCGAGGAGGCCCGGGCCGCGGCCGGGGACTTCCCGGGAATCGATCTCTGGTTCACCAACATCGACGCCCAGATGATGTGGCTCACCAAGGACCCGGAGAAATACGGGGTCATCGTGGCGGGAAACCTCTTCGGGGACATCATCTCCGACGGTTTCGCCGGCCTGGTGGGGGGGCTGGGGTTCGCCTGCAGCGGGAACATCGGCCCCAAGGCCGCGGTCTTCGAGCCGACCCACGGTTCTGCCCCTAAATACGCGGAACTCGATCCTCCCATCGTGAACCCCATCGCCATGATCCTCTCGGCGGCCATGCTTCTGGACCACGTGGGGGAGGAGGAGAAGGCCGAGGCGGTGCGCAAGGCCGTGGGGGAAGTGGTTGCAGAAGGAAGAGTGAGGACCTACGACATGCTCCGGCTCCGGGGCGGGCCGGAGGTGATCGCAAAAGGGGCGGCCGCGACGGAAGAGATGACCCAAGCCATCCTGGAGAGACTGCCGTGACCTTTTCAGAAAAAGACGTGGATGTGCTTTTCGGGAAGGAACTGGAGCTTCTCGGCGACGAGGACCTTGCCGAAAAGGTACGGGCCTGCTGGGTGGAGGCGGCCCGGTTGGGAGGCTGGAAGGAGGCGGAGGAGATCGAGGAGATGCCCTTCACCCTCCTTCTCGATACGCGGGGGATTGGGTTCGCCGCCCACACCCGGGCCGTGGTCCGGGGCGCGGTGGGCCTGGCTGAGGCCTTGGCCCTGGAGCTGGCAGACAAGTTTCCCCGCCGGATCGACAAGGACGTCCTGGTGGCGGGGGCCCTTCTCCACGACGTGGGAAAGCTCCTGGAGATCGAAAAGGACGGGAAGGGCGGATACAGGCGGAGCCGGAACGGCAAGCTCTTCCGCCACCCCATAAGCGGGGCCATGCTGGCCCACCGGATGGGGCTTCCCGACGAGGTGGTCCACTGCATCGCCGTCCACTCCCGGGAGGGCGAAGGCTTCCACCGGAGCCTGGAGGCCCAGACCA
This sequence comes from Planctomycetota bacterium, assembly GCA_027011425.1. Classification (GTDB taxonomy): domain Bacteria; phylum Planctomycetota; class UBA1135; order UBA1135; family JALUZX01; genus JALUZX01. The sequence continues at coordinate 1,744 of JALUZX010000154.1, read as the reverse complement.
TCCACGACGCCGACTTCGCCACATTCGATCCCCTCAAGCTCCACCAGGCGGACAAGTTGCTCTGAAAGGTCCGTCGGTCCGGGAGGGAGATTCTTCCCCCAACCTGGGTGGGGGAGGGATCGATGCCTTTTTTCTGGGTAGACGTATAGGGCCGGGCTACATGACGTGGACCTTGAGGCCGTTGCTGGCGGAGAACATTCCGTTGGCGGCTCCCGGATCCACCCCGAAGAACTGGAAGAAGGCGTCTCCCGGGTAGAGCGTGGCCGGGACCTGGATGGGCATCCAGTAACTACCCCCCTGATCGAGAGTGACGAAGAAGGGGTAGAGGGCGCCTCCCACAAGCAGGGAGCAGCCCCCGGGAAGGGGAAGGGCCGCCGGCAGGGTTCCGAGCAGAAGGACGCCGCTCCCTTTCGGGAGGCCCCTGTGGACGCGGACGGTCAGGGCCTTTCCGCGGAAGGCCGAGCCCACGGCGGAAACGGTGGGAACGGCCTTTCCCGTGCCCGGGCACCCCGTCCCGTAGAGGGAGAAGGATCCGCTTCCGTCGACGGGCCCGACGGCCAGGCCTCCCAGCTTGGGGGTGACGATCGTGGACTTGTAGACCCAGTCGTCCCGGGAGGCGTCATACCTGTAGCGGCGGATCCCGCCGGCGTAATGGCTCGCAGCGAACATCTCCTTTCCGTCCAGGCTGAAAGCCACGCTAATGGGGCTGGGAGAGGTGATGGATTTCTTCTTGACCGGGTTTCCCTGGGCGTCGAAGGAGAACCTGTAGATCTTGTCCATGAAGACGGCGCAGAGGTAGAGTTCGTCGCCCAGGAAGGTCATGTAGTGGAGGCCGTTCTTGTTCTGTGCGGACAAAGCACCGGCGTATGTATAGCTACCGTTGGCGTTTCTCCGGAACCTCCTGACGAAGGTGTAATGGCTCACGAAGAGTTGCTGATCTTTCTTACGGACAGCAAGGCCCACCATGATCTTCTTGTCCGGCATCGTGATGGTTCCGTTGGGGACGGGGCGGCCGAACTTGTCGAAGGTGAACCGGGAGACGATTCCGCTCTTGTAGTTGGTGCAGAAGAGTTCGCCGTCCACCGGGTTGAAGGCGATCTGGTGGGGGTCGGTGAGGCCGTTGCCCCGGATCGGGGGGCCCTGGACGAAGTCCTTTCCGTCACTGCTCATGACGAAGGTCGAGATATAGCCCTTGCCGGTGTGGGACGCCCGGTTGGCCACGAAGAGTTCGAAGGGAGTGCGGAAGGCCGCGCTGGAAGGATCGTAGGTCATCTCCCTGGGAATGAAGGAGAGCTTTCGGGGCGCGCTTCCCGAGCCGGTGAAGAGGTAACGCTCCACGGGCTGCCAATATCCCTGCTTGGGGGGAGTTTCCGTTGCGATGAGCTGGAAACTCTGGGCGGGAAGGGTTTTTCCGGGGAACGGGAGAAAGGGGAGGGAGAGAAGAACAAGATGGGGGATCCGCATGATGCCTCCTTTCCTTTAAAAAGAGCGGAAAATCGCTGTCCAGGGCGCATTTTACTAAAAACTGGAATAGGGAAAAGCCGTTGCCCCGAGGTCTTCGGGGAATGTTAGGGTGGGCGGAGGCAATGTATCCATTTGGACGTTCCGGCCTTTTCCGCCCCAGGGAGTGACAAAGAAAGGGGCTCGTCCTGGATTCCGGCCCTCAGGCTTTTGAGAGGTGATTGCCGTTCTCGGGGGAGTCCATGCGCTGGACGAGGGCGTCCTTGAAGGGCTCGGGGTGGGC
>JALUZX010000153.1 GCA_027011425.1 Planctomycetota bacterium | reverse complement strand
CCCCCTCCCCCCGGCCCGCCGGGTCCTGGAGCAGGCCGTGGACTGGCTCGTGCAACACCAGGGCGCCGACGGAGGCTGGGGCACCCACGAATCGGCCCGGGTCTACAAGATCCTCTGCAACGTTCCCGGCTCCCACCGGGCCTTCCGGGTGGCCACCTCCGCCCTCTGCGTGATCGCCCTGGAGCAAAGTCCCTACCGGCCCGGGTCCGCCCGGAAGGCCGCCTCCAAGGGGATCGACTACCTCCTCGGCCACTACGGGGTCAAGCGCCCCAACGGAATGGAGCACTACAACGTCTGGTCCTTCGGGTTCACCCTCCACTGTTTCGGCGACTGGCTCCTCCGCCACCCCGAGGACTTCCGGAACCCGGCCATCCGCAAGGCCTCGGCGGACCTGGTGCGCAAGCTCGGGATCTACCAGTGCACCGACGGCGGCTGGGGCTACCTGAGTCTCGACGGCGTCCCCACCTACCGCCCCTCCGACACGTCCATGAGTTTCACCACCGCCACGGCACTGGTGGGCCTGGCCAGGGCCCGGGCCGCCGGCGTGGAGGTCCCGGAAAAGATTGTGAAGAACGCCCTGGCCCTCATGGAGAGGTGCCGCACGCCCCTGGGCTCCTTCCTCTACGGCTACTACCTGCGCTACCGCCTCACCCACGGGATCAACGACCCCAAGGGCTCGGCCTGCCGGACCCCGGCCTGCCAGTATTCCATGATGCTCTTCGGGACGAAGTTCTCCAGGGCCGAACGTGTCCGGGCCCTGGAAAACCTGCTCCTCCGGTTTCCCAGGTTCCAGAAGATCGCCGTCCGCAACCCCGTGCCCCACCAGTCCTGGTACGCCATCTCGGGCTACTTCTACCTTTACGGCCACGCCTACGCCGCCTGGCTCATGGACACCCTTCCGGAAAAGGTCCGGGCCCGTTTCCGGGAGCCCTTGTATAAAGCCGTCCTCTACTGCCGCGAGCCCGACGGAAGCTTCTGGGACTACCCCCTCTACGGCTACCACAAGCCCTACGGCACGGCCTTCGCCGTCATCGCCCTCTCCCGGGTCCTGGAGCCCGTGAAAAAAGTGAAAAGCAAATAGACTTTTTCCACCGTCTCGTTCCGGGTCAACCCGTTCCCCCGGGGACCGAACCTTCTTGGCAACCTACCCCCATTCCCGCCCTACTTCCTATAAAATCCCGGCCTGCCGGGTTGGTCCTTGAAGCAGTCCCCCTTCCGTCCAATCCAGAAGTTTCCACCCTTTCCCCCAACACAGGAGATCTTTCCCATGCGAACCCTATCCTCTCTCTTCCTGGGGAGCCTCTTTCTCGCTTCCCTCCAGGCCCTTCCCGCCCAGGAAAAATCCGGCGTTGAACTCCTCCGCTTTCCCGGGACCACCACCCAGGTCCGGATCCAGCGGAAGGGGGACGCCGAGATCTACCGGGTCAGCCTGGACAGCGGCTCCACCTGGTCCCAGGCCCTTCCCTCGCGGACCTGGATCCGGCTCCATTACGCAACGTTCGATCCCCTTCTGGGGACCCCGGCCGTGCCCGGCAACCTGCTGGCCCCCAGGGGAAACCGGCTCTTCCTCGTCCAGTTCCGGACCCAGCCTCTCCCCGCCTACGATCGGGCCTTGAAGTCCCTGGGAGTGGAGCCGGCAGGCTTCCTTCCCGACCAGGCCTACCTGGTCCGGATGGCCCCAACCCTGAAAGACAAGGTAGCGGCTCTTCCCTTCGTCCGCTGGACCGGCCCCTACCACCCGGCCTTTCGCCTGGAGCCGGCGATCCTGAAGTCCCTTGGAGAGGACGCCCTCCCGGCGAAACCGCGCAAATACAACCTGGTCCTGGTGGATCCCCGCGGGCTGGACCGGGCGGAGCTGGTCGCTTCCCTGGAAGCCATGGGCGCCAAGGTTGCCACGGCCCCCGAGGACAACATCCTGATCGAGGCCTGGCTCACCCCCTCCCAGCTCGTCCGGGCCGCCTCCCTGGACACGGTGAAGTGGATCGACCGCTGGAGCAAGGGAGAGCTGGACATGGACATCGCCCGCAAGCAGGGCGGGGCGGACTACATCGAGTTCAAGAAGCCATCCCGTTACACGGGTAAAGGGATCCGGGGCATGATCATGGAAGGCATCTACGCCACCCATCCCGAGTTCGGCCCCACACCCTACCGGACCCGGCCTCTCGTCCTCCACAATGGCAGGGCCTCGGGCCACGGGACGGCGACCTTCGGCGAGATCTTCGCCAAAGGCGTCAGGGCCAAGGCCAGGGGCCTTCTTCCCGACGGGCAGGGCATCTACTGCCATTACTACTACGTATACAACAACAACAGGCGTTACACCGTGGTGAAGGAGCTGACCAACCCCAACCTCAGGTATCGCGGCATGTTCCAGACCGCCTCCTGGGGCTACGCCCGGACCACCCTCTACACCTCCCGGTCCGCCGAGATGGACAAGATCATCTTCGACCTCGACCTTCCCATCACCCAGAGCCAGTCCAACGCGGGCGCCACGTCCAACCCCCGGATGTCCCGGCCCCAGGCCTGGGCCAAGAACATCATCTCCGTGGGCGGGGTGCGCCACTACAACACCCTGACAACGTCCGACGACCGGTGGGGCCGGAGCGGCAGCACCGGGCCCGCCTCGGACGGGAGGATCAAGCCCGACCTCTGCGCTTATTACGATTACATCTATACCACCGGTTACAGCTCCTCGAGCTACACGTCGAGATTCGGCGGGACCTCCGGCGCCACGCCCATCGTCGCGGGCTACGTGGGACTCTCCATCGAGCTCTACACCGACGGCGTCTTCGGCCACCCCATGCCGGGAGGCGCGGCCAAGCGCTTCGAGAACCGCCCCCACTTCTCCACCACCAAGGCCCTCATGATCAATACGGCCCGTCAATATCCATTCCCCCACTACAAGGACTTCACCCGCTACAACCAGGGCTGGGGATTCCCGAGCGTCCAGGACATGTGGGACCTCCGCAACAAGGTCCACGTGGTGAACGAATGGGACGTGCTCACCCTCCTTCAGTCCAAGGACTACTACTTCTTCGTCAAGAAGGGCGAGCCCCGGTTCCGGGTCACCATGACCTTCCCGGACCCCGAGGCCAACCCCTCCTCCTCCAAGGCAAGGATCAACGACCTGGACCTCAAGGTGGCCGATCCCAACGGGGTGACCTACTGGGGCAACCACGGCCTCAAGTCGGGGAACTACAGCACCCCGGGCGGATCCCCCGACACGATCGACACCGTAGAGAACGTCTTCGTGAAATCCCCCGTGCCGGGAATCTGGCACGTCAAGGTCCGGGCGACCCAGGTCAACCAGGACGGCCACGTGGAGACGGCCGCAAAGGACGTGGATTACGCCCTCGTGGCCAGCGGGATCGCCTCGGGCCGGGACCGGACCCACATGACCCTGGATCTCTCCTCCAAGGGCATGGGCGACCTCAAGGCGGTGGTGAAAAACCTCCCCTCGGGATGGAAAGAGGGCTGGACTCTGCTTTCGCTTTCCACCAAGCTCCCCGCCGGCCTGGGTCCCTTCCTGGGCATCGAAGCCGACGGGCTCACGGCGGCCGTCCTGGTCCAGCCGGCCCAGGCGGGAAGCCTGCTCCACTTCACGGCCACCTCCAACCCGGCGCTCTTCCCCAACGCGCCCTTCCAGATCCCCGCCGGGGTCCTCTCGGCCCTCAAGGGAACCTCCCT
>JALUZX010000152.1 GCA_027011425.1 Planctomycetota bacterium | reverse complement strand
TGAATGGGGTTCATCGGGTGGGGGTGAGAGGCCATGGGGATCAACTCCCGCCGCACCTCCGCTTCCTTGAAGCGAATCCGGAGGTGCTTCCCCTCTTCTTCGATCTCCATCTCCAGGACATCGCTCCTGGAAAGGATGTCCAAGAGCTTCTTGATTTCTTTCAGGTCCACCGAGGAATCTCCTTGGCTTTTCCCTCCCGGCAGGGGGTCGCGCCTCGAGGAGCCCCGCCGGGAGGAGAGCGCCTCGCCAGAACCGTTCCGGGCAACCTTTCCCGGATTCTCCCGGACCACCTCCGGGAAAGGGGTAGGATACATGATTCCCTTCCGGGGAACGACCTTTGTCCCCCCCCGGATGCCCCGAGACCGCCGGGTCTTCCGGGACTTCCACCTTTTTCGAGCCCCGGACCGGAGAAAGAGGCCCTGGCCTGGAGGGGAAGAGAACGTATAAACCAGGAGGCCCGTGGAGAGAACGGAGTTCACCGGTTCCCTTGAAAAGGCCGAACAGCTAAGAGGCGCCCCGCACGTTCCATGCCCCGGGTCTCTCTCGAGGAGGGCATCCCGGCGGGAACAGGCGCCAGCCCAGAAAGCAAAGAACGAGAAAACGACAAAGAGAAAGGACCCGGGGATGATTGGAAAGCGGCCCTCCGTGGCGTGGGCGGGAATTCTCGCTGGGATCACGCTTTGGCTTCCCCTTTCTTGGGCTCAGGGGCGGATCCAGGCCAAGAAAGACCCCCTCAAGGTCCTCCAGGCGGTTCTCTCCCAGGCGGAGGCCGCTCCCGTGGGATCTTTGGAGCAGTTGGCCCGGCAGGTGGAGGAAGCCTCGGGCGGCATGGGGGACCAGGTAGCCTCGGCCATCCTGGAATCCAAGCTGGAAGGCCCTAAGAGCCGGCTTCTCCGGGCGATCATCCTCCTGGACATCGCGGCCGACACCTACGCCTCCGAGGTAGTGGACCTCTTGAAGCCCGTGGCGGAAAAGGGTGCCGGGGAGGTCCGGCTCAGGGCCCTGGCCTTGCTTGGGAATTCCATCCTGGCCCGTTCCTCGGCGGCCCCGGAGGCGGCCAAGATCCTCATGGACGTGCTCCTCTCACCGGCGGCTCCTCCCGAACTCAAGCTGGCGGCCGCCCGGTCGGCCTGGGCCGTGGGAGACTCCGCGACCCGGAGGAAGGTGAAGACTGCTCTCCTTCCCTTCCTCAAGTCGGCCGACCCCAAGCTCAGGGCCGCCGGGGCCTTGACCCTGGCCGAGATGGGAGACATCTCCCGGGTTCGAGCCATCCTTCTCCAGCTCCGGGACCAGCCCACCCTGGAGGGCAGGCTCGCCCGGGCCTTCCTCAAACAGGACGAGATCCTCAGAAGCGTGGAGGCCTGGAAGCGCCGGTTCTTCCAGTTCAACAAAGGCCAATTCCTTCACCCCGGGGCGGCCGGGCCCTCAAAGGACCCCCTGGCCGTGGTCCGGGAGGTGATGGCCAAGATCAAGTGGGGCCACGTAGAGGGGGACAAGATCAAGATCCAGGACCTGGTCACGGCCTCGGCCAAGGGGATGTGCCAGGCCTGCGATCCCCACACGGCCTTCATCACGGGAAAAGAGTTCGAGCGTTTCTACTTCGATCTCCAGCGGGACTACGGCGGGATCGGGGCCTTCGTGAACTTCGACGAGAACGACGTCTTCGGGATCACCCGGCCCATCTACGGCGGGCCGGCCTACAAGGCGGGTCTCAGGTCGGGGGACAAGATCCTGAAGATCGACGGGTGGGAGGTTCCCAGGAGCCCGGACAAGCTCGAGGAGATCATCAGCCGGCTCAAGGGCAAGCCGGGCACGAAAGTCAAGGTTTCGGTCTACCGGGCCGGCTGGCAGGCGCCCAAGGACGTGGTCATCACCAGGGCCAAGGTCCAGGTGCCTTCCGTGCAATCCCAGCTCCTCCCCGGGGGCGTGGCCTACGTGGAACTCATCACTTTCGCCCGCAATTCCGCCCTGGAGGTCGCCAAGGCCCTCCAGAAGATGGCGGCCAAGGGCGCCAACTCGGTGATCCTGGATCTCAGGAACAACACGGGCGGATACCTCCAGACCGCCGTGAAGATCGCCGACATCTTTCTACCGCCGGGCAAGCTCGTGGTCTACTCCAAGGGCAGGATCACCCCCATCGAGCGCCACTTCACCAGGCGCCCCGCCCTGATCCCGGAAAAATGGCCCATGGTCATCCTGGTCAACGACCGGACCGCGTCGGCTTCGGAGATCCTCTCGGGGTCCCTCAAGAATTACGGAAGGGCCGTCCTGGTTGGGAAACGGACCTACGGAAAAGGCTCGGTCCAGCAGCTCTTCCCTCTTAGAACCATGCCCGACGACGGGTACGACGACGCGAACCACAACTTCCGTCACGACGAGTGGGAAAAGGTCACCAAGGACTACAACCACAACGGGAAGTTCGACTACGGCCCGCGTCTCAAGCTCACCATCGCCTACTACTACCTTCCCAACGACACCTGCATCAACCGGCGCTACGCATCGGACGGAAGGCTGATCGACCGGGGGGGGATCAAGCCCGACGAAGTGGTGGACCTGGCTGTCATCCCGGGCTGGAAGTGGGAGGAGATCTTCGACCTGATGAAGAAGGGAACCTTCCGCAAATACGTGCACCAACATCTCCCCAAGTACAAGGATCTCTTCCTGAAACTGGCCATGGGAGACCGGAGGGACTGGAAGCAGTACCCGGACTTCGAAAAGTTCTACCAATCTCTCCATACGCACCTCTCCAAGGACGACGTCCGGCGCTGGATCCGTGTGGCTGTCAGGGAGGCCGTGGCGGACATCCGGGGGAAGGCCTTCCCTGGGGGCAGGATCCTCGGCGATTACCAGGAAGACCTCCAGCTCCAGGCGGCCCTCAAGAAGATCCTGAGCGAAAGGAAGGTGGACTGGCACAGCATCGCCGCCTACAGGGACACCTTCCTCGGAAAGAAGACGGCCAAAGTGAAATAACGGTTGGCCGGGGCCGCCGGAGGAGGCGCCGACCGCGGCCCCTACTTCAGGATGGAGGAGAGCTTCTCCAGGCGGGCATGGTCCGCGGCCCGCGAAGGAGGCCTCCTGAGAAGGGGCAGGAAAACACCCTTGAACCTTCCCAGGAAGCGGGCCACCGTTTTTCCCGTTGCCCCTTCCAGGGAAGGACCTTCCCGGGAGAGGAACCAGGCCAGGAGTTCCTTGGGCCCTGCGGCGCAGCGGAATCCCACGGTGGAAGCCCACTCCCCCCACCCTTTCCTGGGTGAGACCCGGCCGGGGATCGTATGCCCCACCCGCTCCATGCGGGAGGCGTAACTCCACCCCACCCAGGCCCAGGGCCTTTGCAGGGCATCCCACTCCCTCCGGCCCAAGGGGGCCAGGACAGGAAAGAGGCCCGCCCACCAGGAAGGGACCCTGCCTGGAAAAGCCAGGAGGCAGGCATCCAGAGATAACCGCAAGACCAGGTTTTCCCTGGACCGCGCCCCTTCGGCCGCGTCGATTCCCTCGGCGGAAGGATAGGAAAGGGGAAGGCGGACCCACTCGGCCACGTTCCCCACCAGGTCGTAGATCCGGGTTCCCCGGGTGGCCCCGAGTTCGAAGGTTCCCGCGTCCGCCGGCCGGCCCAGCCCCAGTTCCGCCGTATTGCACTTGAGTTCGTCCCAGTGGGCACGGTCGAATTCCTCCCCCCAGGGGAAGG
>JALUZX010000151.1 GCA_027011425.1 Planctomycetota bacterium | reverse complement strand
CGCCAGACGTTCCCCCTCCTCCTGGGAGGCTTCCAGGGGAAGGGCCAGGCGGAAGCCCATGCTCTCCAACCAGCTCGAGCAGGCCGCCACAAGGGGAGTCCCCGACTTGGGTCCCACCACCTGGGCCAGGGGCTTGGCGTAGGTCCACGCGCCGGAAAGGCCGGCCCGCGCCATGAGGAGAGTCTCCCCCGGCCCCAGCCGGGTCCCCTTCTCGATCGAGAAAGACCCTTCTTCTTTTCCTACGTCCCGAGCGAGGACAGCCCCCGCCAGCAGGTGAAGGGCCCGTTCCTCCATGCCTTTCCCGGGAGAGAAGTTCTCTTCCAGGAGCGACCGGGCGTCCTGCCAGTTGAGAAGCTCCACCCTTCCTCCAGGTTCTCTTTTCCAGTCCCTTCCAGTCCCTCGGCCCCTTCTTCCCGCCCGTCCCAGATTGCCCCCCGGGACTTTCCAGGTCCAGAGGGTGATCCGATCCCCCCGAAATGTCCGATATGAGATAGGTCCCGACCTGGTTCTTTGGCGGTTTCCTTTTCTCTTCCCAAAAAAATGAAAAAGAGAATGTAACCCAGGAAAGAGATTTGGCTATGTTTTGTTTCAAGGATGGTTGTGGTCCTGGTACATACCGTCCCGTGGGTGGTGATCTAGGATGGCGGAAACCCTGGGCCCCCGGAGGAATCGCCTTTAGCCGGGCTTCCCTGGAGGGACCGGGTTCTCCCAAGAAAAGAACTGACGGAAAGGGATCCATGAAACGAGCGATCCTCCTGTTCGGAGTGATGGTCCCCCTCCTCGTGCCCGTCTCTCCGTGCGCAGCCCAATTCCGGAAGCTCTCCCGAAACCAGAAAAAACGCATGGAGAAGGAGAGGAAGTACACCCTCAAAGAACTCAAGGCCGCCATCCGGGCCAAGGACGGGGACGACGCCATCCACCAGATGGACGTGCTGATGCGGCTCTACTGCGATGCCAAGTCCGCCAAGGAGGTCGCCAGGAGTCTCGTAAAGGTCCTGGAGACCCGCTTCCATTCGGACGAGCCCAAGATGTTCGCCCTCAAAAACCTCAAGGACCTGGGTGAGCCGGGGATCAAAGAGCTGGAGCGGGCCCTTCTCACCAGGCTCCGGCGCCAGCCTGTCTTCTTGAGGCTCCGGGCCATCGCCACCCTGGTGGAAGCCAGGCAACCCTCCTCCTGGAAGATCCTCCTGCGCCTCTCCCAGGACCGGGACCCCCACGTGGCCGTGGCCGCCATCCGGGGCCTGGCGGGTTGGAAGGACCTTCCCGTGAGAGAACGGCGGGAGATGGTCCGCAAGATCGAGCAGAAACTGCGGCCTCCCACCAAGGAAGAGATCGCCAAGGACCTGGACCTTCCCCCCGTCCAGCGGGCCCTGAGAGAAGTCCTGTCCAACATCACGGGGCGAAAGCTCTATACCGTGAAAGAGTGGAAGAAATTCCTGGTCATCTGGAACCGCCAGGGGTGCCCCGTGGCGGAGGCCAAGAAAAAGCAATGCCCCCAAAACCCCAAGAAGGACGCGATCCAAAAGGGCCCTTCCCAGGGCAAGCTCTCCACCACCACCCAGGAGTTCATCCGGAACTGAGCCCGGGATTCCCGGGGGAAGGCATCTTCCCTGGCTCCCGGGGGAGTTCCCTGCTAACCTTGGCTTTTTCGATCCCCAGGTAGTCCAGGAGGTTCCCCACCATGGTCCCCCCGATCCAAGGAAAGCTCGACGGGAAAGGCCGCTCCTTCGCCATCGTCGTGGCCCGTTTCAACGAGGCCATCACGGGCAAGCTCCTGGCCGGGGCCATGGACATGCTGGAACGCCACGGGACGGACCCCGCAAAGGTGACCCAGGTGTGGGTCCCCGGAGCCTTCGAGATCCCCCTGGCGGCCAAGAAACTCGCCTCGTCGGGGAAATACCATGCCGTAATCTGCCTGGGAGCGGTCATCCGGGGCGCCACTCCCCATTTCGAATACATCGCCGCCCAGACCTCCCGGGGAATCGCCCAGGTCTCCCTGGAGACGGGGGTTCCCTGCCTCTTCGGGGTCCTGACCTGCGACACCATCGAGCAGGCCCTGGAGAGGGCGGGCACCAAGGCGGGGAACAAGGGCGCCCAGGCGGCCCTGGACGCCTTGGAGATGGCGGACCTGGCGGGAAAGATCTAACCTGGGTCTCAAGAAAACCGGCGAAGGAAGGCGAGGGGCGGGAAAGAAAGCAGAATCATCTTTTCTGCGATCCACCGGGAGATACGAAGGAAGAACGATGCGTCGCCGAACCAGGGCTAGAGAGCTTGCGGTCCAGTTCCTCTACATCCTCGATCTCCGGGGACCGGAGGTGATGGACCAGCTCGTCTCCTTCCTCCAGGAAGGCTCAAGGGACCGGGAGGTGCAGGAATTCGCATTGCGCCTGATCACCGGCACCAGGGACACCATGGACGTGGTGGACAAGAAACTCTCCTCCGTGGCCCGCAACTGGGAGATCTCCCGCATGGCCGTGGTGGACCGGAACATCCTGAGGATGGCCATCTTCGAACTCCTCTACTGCGACGACATCCCCCCCAAGGTGACGATCAACGAGGCCATCGAGCTGGGAAAACGCTTTTCCACGGCCAACTCCGGGTCCTTCATCAACGGGATCCTGGACCGGGTGAAAAACCAGGCCTCCGCCGGGAAGAAGGACGCCCCGGCGGAAGGAGGGAAGAAAGCCACAAAGCAAGAGCCCGGCCCGCCGGGGAAGAAAGAGCCGGAAGAAAAATAGAAGCCAGGAGGGAAGCGTGGTCTTCGGCAGGATACTCAAGGGCCTGGCCCGGACGAGAAAGAAGATCGGCCAGGGGTTGGCCCGGATCTTTCCCTTTGGCCGTAAACTCGACGAGGAGACCCTGGACGAGCTGGAGGAGCTTCTCTACGAGGCCGACCTGGGCCCCACGGGCACGGAGATCGTGGAAGAACTCAAGGAAGCCTGGAGGAAGAAGGAGATCCGCGAAGGCCAGGAGGTCCTGCCCTACCTGGAGAAGCTCCTCTTGAAGCGCCTGGAGGGGTGCGAGGCCGTCCTCGCCCGGGCGCCCGAGGGGCTCACGGTGATCCTGGTGACCGGCGTGAACGGCTCGGGCAAGACCACATCCATCGCCAAGCTGGCCAAGCGCCTCCACGACCAGGGGCACAAGGTCATGCTCGCCGCCGCCGACACCTTCCGGGCCGCCGCCGTGGAACAGCTCACCATATGGGCCGAGCGGATCGGGGTCCCCCTGGTCAAGCAGAAGAGCGGCGCCGACCCGGGGGCCGTGGTCTTCGACGCCCTGGACTCGGCCCTCGCCAAGGGGATGGATTTCCTGATCATCGATACGGCGGGCCGGCTTCACACCCAGAAGAACCTGATGGCCGAGCTGGAGAAGATCAAGCGGGTCATCCAGAAGAAGATCCCCGGCGCCCCCCACGAGACCCTGCTCGTGCTCGACGCCACGACGGGCCAGAACGCCATCCGCCAGGCCGAGGAGTTCAGCGCCCGCACGCCCGTGACCGGGCTCATCCTGGCCAAGCTCGACGGCACCGCCAAGGGCGGGGCCGTCTTCGGCATCCGGCGCCACATGACGATCCCCGTCAAGTTCATCGGCGTGGGGGAGGGCCTGGACGACCTGGAGGATTTCCACCCCGAGGAATTCGTAAAGGCCGTCCTGGGGCTGGAGGGCAAGGTCCCGGGGGAGGTTTGATGG
>JALUZX010000150.1 GCA_027011425.1 Planctomycetota bacterium | reverse complement strand
AGCACGGGCCTGAACCTCCCCCGCCTTCCCAAGCCCGGAGCCCGGCCCAGGTTCCCCCGCTTCGAGGCGGTCTTCCGGGAGTTCGAGAAGCAGGACCGGGTCTACCCGATCCCCCGGGGATGCGTGGTCTTCATCGGAGACGACCTGATCGCCCGCTGGAGAGACCTGGGCGAGGACATGAGGCCCCTTCACGCGGTGAACCGCGGTTTCGAAGGGGCTTCCATGAGGGACGTCCTGGCCGTGCCGGACTGGTTCGTGATCGCCTACGAGCCCCAAATGGTGGTTGTCTCCGCCGGGGAGAAGGACCTGGAACGGGGGGCCTCCCCCCGGGCGTTGTTGGGTCTCTACATGGCCTTCGTGGAAAAGGTCCGCCGGCGCCTTCCCAGGACGGGGATCTTCTTTCTTTCCATCCCGCCCGCGCCGAAGACCGAGGGACTCCGGGAGGAGGCCCAAGAGGCGGGGAAAATGCTCCGCGCCTTTTGCAGGAAGGTCTGGGGCGTCCATTTCATCGACCTGGGGCCTCCCATGCTGGACGGCCGGGGCCGGGTCAGGCCGATTCTCTACGCCGACGGATACCACCTGGACAGAAGGGGTTACCTCCTGCTCAAGGCCCTCCTCCAGCCTCCCCTCATGCAGGGCCGGGAGATCTACCAGCCATACCCGGATGCCCGGTTCTTCGGAAAGATCGAGCGGATCAAGTGGCAGAGCCTCACCGCCGAGGACTTGAAGAAGCTTCCCCTGCTTCCCTTTCCCGAAGGAGTCTCCCCGGGGCGCCGGAGGGAGATCCTGGATCTTGTGGAGAAAGTGGGAAGGCCGGGAGCGCCGGCGGTGGAGGTCTTCGGCGCCTACAAGAGGCTTGCCCGGATCGGGTACGAAGCGATCCCGGCGGTGATCGACAAGATCATCCGCCTCGATTACACCCGGCGGGACGACGTGGTCCTGGGGGCCCTCTACTTCGACCTGCTCAAGGAGATGTGCGGGGGTGTGGGCTTGGAGTTCCATGGGACCCTCGATCCCGGATCGGAGGTTCCCCCTCCCTGGAAGAACAAGGTCGACATCGCCTGGAACCGGGGGGCGGCCATGCAGTGGTATCGCTTCTGGGTCCGTTACGGCAGGAGCCGCCAGTCCTGGAAAGAGGTTCTCCTGGGGATTCCTTTCTTCCATGGTTCCTGACCGGGTGGGCCTGTCTCCCTGTGGAGTTTCGCCGGTGGGGAGGATAGATTTCCCCTCCTCCCGGAAAGGGGTAGGGGGACAAGGACGGCGAAACAGGAGGTTCGAAGAGGATGTTGGACGAGATCACCGCACGCGTGAAGGAAGCCGAGGAGAGGGCCGCTCACCTGACGGTGTCTCTTTGACTTGGCCCGGGCCAAGAAAAGAATCGCCGAGATCGAAGAGACCATGGCCAAGGAGGGCTTCTGGGACGACCGGGAGGCCTCCAGGAAAGTCATGGCCGAGTTCAAGCGCCTCAAGAGCCGTGTCGAGCCCTTGACCCAGGTGGAGAAGGCCCTGGAAGAGGCCAAGGTCCTGGTGGAACTGGGCCGGGAAGCGGGGGACTCGAGCGAGGTGGATGCCGACCTGGAGGAGGCCGTCTCCCGGGCGGAGTCCTTGCTGGACAAGGTGGAATTCCAGCTCATGCTGGGAGGGGACCACGACCTGAAGAACGCCTTTCTTTCGGTTCACGCCGGCGCGGGGGGCGTGGAGGCCTGCGACTGGGCCGAGATGCTGCTCAGGATGTACCTGCGCTGGGCCGAGAGGCAGGGCTTCGAGGCGGACCTGGTGGACGTCCTTCCCGGCGAGGAAGCGGGGATCCGGAACGCCACGGTCCAGATCAAGGGAGATTACGCATACGGGTATCTGAAGGCCGAGGCCGGGGTCCACAGGCTCGTCCGGATCAGCCCCTTCGACGCCGCCTCCAGGCGACACACCTCCTTCGCCGCCGTGGAGGTGATCCCCGAGTTCGACGACGACGACGAGATCGAGATCCTGGACAAGGACTTGAGGATCGACACCTACCGGGCCAGCGGGGCGGGCGGCCAGCACGTGAACAAGACCGAATCGGCCGTGAGGATCACCCACATCCCGACGGGGATCGTCGTAACCTGCCAGAACGAGCGGAGCCAGCACAAGAACCGGGCCGTGGCCATGCGTGTCCTCAAGGCCAGGATCTACCACCTCCAGCAAATGGAGAAGGAGGAGGAGATCAAGAATCTCTACGGTGAAAAGGGTGAGATCGCCTGGGGCAACCAGATCCGGTCCTATGTTCTGGCTCCCTACCAGCTCGTGAAAGACCTCAGGACCGGGTTCGAGACGGGCAATCCCCAGGCTGTCCTGGACGGGGACATCCAGGGGTTCATCGAGGCCTACCTGAAGGGAGTGAGGAGGCGGAAGAAATGAAGGTGGAGCGGGCCCTGATCTCTGTTTCCGACAAGAAGGGTGTGGTCGACCTGGCCCGGGGGCTGGTGGAGCTGGGGGTGGAGATCCTCTCCACGGGAGGCACGGCCCGGGTGCTTGGGGAGGCGGGAATCCCCGTCCGGGAAGTTGCTGACTACACGGGGTTCCCCGAGATGATGGACGGCCGGGTGAAGACCCTTCACCCCAAGGTCCACGGCGGGATCCTGGCCCTCAGGGACGCGCCGGACCACCTCGAGGCCATGGGGGAGCACGGCATCCTTCCCATCGACATGGTGGTGGTGAACCTCTACCCCTTCCGCGAGACGGCGGCCAAAGGGCTCTCCCGGGAGGAGACGATCGAACAGATCGACATCGGCGGGCCGAGCATGGTGCGCTCCGCCGCGAAGAACCACCGTTTCGTTGTGGTCCTCACCGACCCGGAGGACTACAACGGCGTGCTCGCGGAGATGCGGGCCACCAAGGGCGAGGTGGGAGAGGCAACCAGGCGGAGGCTCGCGCTTGCGGCTTTCCGGCACACCGCCGCCTACGACGCCGCCATCGCTGCCTGGCTTGCCGGGCAGGAGGAGGAGCCGGGGTTTCCCTCAACCTTCGCCGTCGTGGGGGACAAGGCTGCGGACTTGCGCTATGGGGAAAACCCGCACCAGGGGGCGGCACTCTACAGCTTCCTGGAAAAGGGCGGCCCCTCCGTGGCCGGGGCGCGCCAGATTCACGGAAAGGAACTCTCTTTCAACAACTACCTGGACCTGGACGCCGCCTTCGCCCTGGCGGCGGAGTTCAGCAGGCCCGCGGCGGTGGTGGTCAAGCACACCAACCCCTGCGGGTGCGCCCTGGGGGAGACCCCGGCCGAGGCCTTCCTGGGGGCCCTGGAAGGGGACCCCCTCTCCGCTTTCGGAAGCGTGACCGCCCTCAACCGCCCCGTGGACCAGGCCGCGGCCGAGGCCATGGCGGGTGAGGGAACCTTCCTGGAGGCCGTGATCGCCCCCTCTTTCACTCCCGAAGCCCTGGAGATTCTGAAAGGGGCCAAGTGGGGCAGGAACGTGCGGCTCATGGAAGTTCCTTCCTGGGGATACCCGGGAGGAAGCCTCGAGGTGCGTCCCATCTCGGGGGGCTTCCTTCTCCAGGAGCGGGACCTGCCGGGGAGGGCCGATCCGGATTTCCGGTGCGTCACGTCCCGGAGTCCTTCCGGCGAGGAGCGGGAGGACCTCATGTTCGCCTGGCACGTGGTGAAGCACGTACGTTCCAACGCAATCGTCCTGGCCAAGGGAAGGCGGATCGTGGGGG
>JALUZX010000149.1 GCA_027011425.1 Planctomycetota bacterium | reverse complement strand
CCGCCGGAGCATGGGTCGCCGGAGGCGACCCATGCGACCGTCGGACAAGTAAGGATCCCGGGGTCTTCGAAGGAACCCATGCTCATGGGTGGTTCCTGCACGACCGTCGGGACGTCGCTTCGCTCCGCCCCTCGGGCGTGCTCTTCACGGGATATGGGTGATTTCCGGGAGTGGGTGAATTCAGGTTTCGGGATCCATCGCGGGAGGACCGTCGGGACGGCCTTCGGCCGTCCCTCGGGCGCCCCTTACAGGTCGCGACTGGTCTTTTCCACTTCTTCCAGGATGGCGGCCCGGGTTTCGTCGTCGATCTCTAGGATTTCCAGGGATTTCTCCCAGTCCTGGGAGGGGGGCATGGGATGGTTCGCCTGGTGGCCCTCCCGGGCAAGGCCGTCGGCAGCGGAGATCAGGTGTCCCAGGTATCCATCACTGGGGTCCTTTTCTTCTTCCAGGGCCCAGGGAAGATGGTGGAAGCGCAAGGCCTTCACCATCCTGGGGGAGAGGTCCCACTTGTCCGCCAGAAGTGCTCCCACTGCGGCGTGGTCGAAGTGGAATGCCTCCATCTCCGCCTGGGAGGAGGAGAGCTTCTTCCGCCCTCCCACGAAGAGGGCCTTGGTGTATTTCGCCCCCAGGTTTTCGGCCATGATGATTTTGCCCACGTCATGGATGAGGCCGCAGGTATAGGCCTCCTCGGGGATCATCTGGACCTTGTCCTTCGCGTGCTTGGCGATCATGGCCGCCGCCACAGCGGCCTTGAAGCTGTGCTCCCAGAGGTATTCCTCCGAAATGTTTCCAGCCTTTCCTTTGCTCCCGAAGGACTCCAGGACCGTGGCCTGGACCACCAGGTTCTTGAGGACCTTGAGACCCAGGATGGAGACGGCGAAAGAAACGTCGCTCACCGGGTTTTTCAGGGCGTAATAGGCGGAATTGACCAGTCGCAGGACTTTGACGGCCACGGCCGGGTCCTTGGAGACCACCTGCCCCGCCTCCTGGGCCGACCCTTCCGGATCGTTCAGGATCTCGTTGATTTCCACCAGGGTCGAGGGGACGGTCGGGATGGTCACCAAGCCTTCCAGGAGGCCTTCCAGGGTCTCCATGTCGATGAGGGTAGGTTCCATGGATCCTCTCTTTCGGGGAGAGCCCGCTCGGGCGGGGGGCTGGACCCCCGGGGAACGTCACCCGTTTTAGATCGGACCGGCGGCATGCGGATCCTGAGGGATTCCGCAGGAATCGGGCCGCCGGGAGGGTCTTACGGGTCGCCGGACGAAGGCCGCCGCCCCGTGGCGTTCCGCCGCCAGGCGGCGCGCTCTTTCCAATTTTTCCGGAAGGATCTCCCCCGGCACCAGCCTCACCCGGAAGCGCTCCTCAAAGGCTTTGGCGAAGGCCCCGGCCATCTCCCTGAAGGTCACCTCCCGTCCCACCGCCAGGCTCACCCAGGCGCTCTCCGGGGTGGACGGGTTGGCCAGGAGGGGAAGGGACCCGTGGTGGAGAATCCTTCCTCCCGTCCTCCGCTGGGCGGAACCGGCTAGTTTGCGGCCCTCCCAGACCAGGTCCAGGTGGCTGCTCTTCTCGAAGCACCAGGGGGTGAAGCCTTCCCGGTCGGAGAGGAGTCTCTCTCCTTCCCGGATGTGGACTCCCCGGGCGCCCAGGGAGTGGACAGCCTCGCTCAGGACCTTGTGGAGGGTCCGGTAGGATTCCTCGATGGGCCCCGGGAGTCGGTCCTCGGGGAGGACCAGGCCCCATGTGAGTTCGTGGATGTGGTGGATGGCCAGGCCTCCGGTGATCCTCCGGACCAGCCCCGTATGCGGCGGAAGAGGTTCCACCTCCGCGGCGTCCTGGAAATAGCCCAGCGAGATCGTGGGGGGCTCCCAGGTGTAGAACCTCAAGGTGGGGGGCTCCCCGGGGTCCAGGAGGAGAGCTTCCTCGAGGGCCATGTTCCAGGCGGGCTCCCCGCCCGGCTCGAGCAGGAAGCGCCACTTCTCCCCCCGGTGGGCCATCTTTTCACTCCTCCCCGTCCGGGGTCCACCTCAGCCGGGGCTCCTTGACGGCCCGGACTTCGTCGGGGCGGGAGACCTCGGTGGTCTCGGGCCGGGCGGCGAAGGGCTCTGTCCCCTCCCGGCGGGCCTCCTGAACCAGGGACTCCAGGGCCTTTGCGAAGGCGTCCAGGGTCTCCTTGGTCTCCGTTTCGGTGGGCTCGATCATCAATGCCTCGGGAACGATCAGGGGAAAGTAGACCGTCGGGGGATGGAAGCCCTTGTCGATGAGGCCTTTGGCCAGGTCCAGGGCGCGCACGCCCGTCTCGGAAAGAAGGGGCTTGGCCGTGGCCACGAACTCGTGGAGGCAACCCTCGCCGTGGGGGACCTGGAGGAACTTCCGGACCTTGGAGAGCAGGTAGTTGGCGTTCAGGACGGCGTGGGCGGAGACCCGCTTCAGGCCTTCCTTTCCCAGAAGGCGGATATAGGTCCAGGCCATGGCCATGACGCCGGTGTTCCCGTAGAAGCCCCGGACCGAGCCGATGCTCTTCGGCCGGTTCCAATCCAGGAGGAACCCATTGGGGCCCCTGGAGATCCGCGGCACGGGAAGGAAGGGCTCCAGTTCCCCGGTTACGGCGATGGGGCCTGCGCCGGGGCCGCCCATCCCGTGTGGGGTGGCGAAGGTCTTGTGCAGGTTGAAGTGCATGGCGTCCACGCCGAAATCCCCGGGCCGGGTCCAGCCGAGGATGGCGTTCAGGTTGGCTCCGTCCATGTAGACGTACCCCCCCGCCTCGTGGACGATCCCGCAGATCCGGGCGATGTCCTTTTCGAAGAGGCCCAGGGTGTTGGGGTTGGTGAGCATCAAGGCCGCCGTATCCGGGCCGCAGGCCTTCTTCAGTTCTTCCAGGGAGACCCGGCCCTCGGCGGTGGAGCGGATGGTCCTGACCTTGAATCCCGCCATGGCGGAAGAGGCGGGGTTGGTCCCGTGGGCCGAGTCGGGGACGAGGATCACGTGCCGGTCCCGGGCCCCCTTGTCCAGGAGGGCCTTGCGGATCACCAGAAGGGATGTGAGTTCCCCGTGGGCGCCGGCGGCGGGTTGGAGGGTCACGTGGGGGAGGCCCGAGATCTCGGCGAGCATCTCCTCCAGCTCCTTCATCATCTCCAGGATCCCCTGGCATTCCTCCTCGTCCTGGAGGGGGTGGAGCCAGGCGTTCTCCGGCCGGTCCAGCTCGGAGAGGATCGCCGGAGGATTGTATTTCATGGTGCACGAGCCCAGGGGATAGAAGCGGTTGGTCACGGCGGCGTTCTTGGTGGAAAGCCTCGTGTAGTGCCGGGCCAGTTCCAGCTCGGTCACCTGGGGGAGCTCGGCGGGCCTCTTCCTTAAGAGGGAAGGAGGAAGGATCTCTTCCGGCGGCGGGGCGCCCGGCGCGGAAGGAGTCGGGGGGACGCAACGCCTGCCCGGGCGGGACTTCTCGAAGATCAGCTTTTCCGTCATGACGCACCTCCCAGGGCGCGGGCCAGGGCTTCGATGTCTTCTTCCGTGTTCCACTCCGTCACCGCCACGAGCAGGAGGTCGTCCATCCCTTCGAAGAACCGGGACAGGGGAATCCCGGCCCGAACGCCCTCTTCGCGGGCCCGGGCGGCGATCCGGTCTGCCGGGCCGGGGCACTTGAGGGCGAACTCGTGGAAGAAGGGGGCCTGGAAGGCCAGGGAATAGCCGGGC
>JALUZX010000148.1 GCA_027011425.1 Planctomycetota bacterium | reverse complement strand
TCCCAGACCCGTCTTCCCGCCGGTATCATTGGACCGGCCGATGAGGAATACTTTCCAGGAACCAGGGTATCGAAAAAGCCATGAAAGAATTCATCTCCCACGACCGGTCCGAGGAAATACCGGAAGCCAAGGCCCGGTGGTTCCAATCCTTGACCCTTTCGGAGCGGATGGAGATCTTTTGCGAGATCACAGATTTGATCCTTTCCCTCAACCCACGGGTCGCGGAGAAAAAAAATGCTGAACCGCCTTCAGGGCGTATTCGAATCCTTTCTCTCCCACGAGGTTAAGTATCTCGTCATTGAGGGAATCGCGGCGGTCCTGCACGGTGTTCCCAGGACAACCTTCGACCTGGACATCCTCATCTATCCGACACATGAAAACGCCCGCCGCTTGCTCCAAGCCCTGAGGTCCGCCAAATTCGCCACAGCCAACCTCATCACGCCGGAGGAACTCCTTTCCAATGAAATCACGGTCTTCAACGACCGGATGAGAATCGATGTCCAGACTTCCACACCCGGATTGAAGTTCGAGGAGGCCTGGAAGAACCGGGAAGAAATGGAATACAAGGGAAAGAAATTTTTCGTCCTTTCCCGGAAAGACCTGATCACCGCCAAGAAAGCTTCGGGACGCCCCATCGACCTGGAGGACGTCCGCCTCCTCGAGCTTCCCCGGGAGAGCCAAGGATCCTGATCTCCCCTTGGGGTTTTTTGAGTTCAGCAAAAAAACGGCTGGATGGCATGTCATCACTCCCCGGTCACGGCCGGCGGCGGGGCCGCCGGCCGTGCATCCTCCGGGTCAAGGGGCAATCGTGAACTCCGCCTTCAGGGGGCCGACCTGGACGCGGAAGTCGCCGGGTTCGACGATCCACTCCATGTGGGGGCCCATGAAGCGCAGGTCGTCGGGGGTGAGGGTGAAGCGGACGGTCTTGGTCCGGCCGGGATCGAGGGTGATCCGCCGGAAGCCCCGGAGGACCTTGACGTAGGGAACTACGCTTGCCTGGAGGTCCGAGAGGTAGAGCTGGACCACCTCGTCCCCCTTGCGGGAGCCCGTGTTCTTCACGTCCACCGAGACGTGGATGTTCCCGCCCACGCCCTGGACCTTGGGCTCCACTTTCAGGTTTGAATACTTGAAGGTCGTATAGCTGAGTCCGTGGCCGAAGGGGAAGAGGGCCCCCGAGACTCGGTTCCTCCCCGGGGAATGGGAGGCCGGCTTGTGGGGGAAGCAGTAGGGAATCTGGCCCACCGTCTTTGGGAAGGTCACGGCCAGCCTGCCGCCCGGGTTGTAGTCCCCGAACAGCACGTCCGCCACGGCCCTTCCCCCTTCCTCTCCCGGGAACCAGGCCTCCAGGATGGCCGGAACGTTCCGGGCGATCCAGTTGATGGACAGCGCCCGGCCGTTGAGGAGCACCACCACCGTGGGCGTTCCCGTGCTCACCACAGCCTTGGCCAGCTCCCTCTGGTAGCCCGCAAGATCCAAGCTCGTCCTGGACCGGCTCTCCCCCACGATCGAGGTATTCTCTCCCAGCACCAGGATCGCCACGTCGGCCTTCTCCGCCGCCTTCCGGGCCTCTTCGATCCGGGCCGCGTCCTTGCCCTTGGGCGGCTCGGGGAGAATTTCGCTCAAGGGATAACGCTTGTCCTTGATGTCGCAGCCCTTGACATAGATCACCTCGGTCCCCTTGGAGACCTTCTCCCGGATCCCCTGGAGGACGGAGACCATTTTCGCCCCCGAAGGACCGTAACCTCCCAGAACCCAACTCTTGGCGTCCGCGTTGGGGCCGGCCACGAGAATGGTCTTCACATCCTTTTTCAGGGGAAGGAGGCAGCCCTTGTTCTTGAGGAGGACCATGCTCTCCAGGGAGGCCCGGTAGGCCAGCTTCCTGTGGGCCTCGCAGTGGAGGACCTGGTCGCTTCTTTCCGGGTGGGCCACGTAGGGATGGTCGAAGAGGCCGAGCCAATACTTGACCCGGAGCACGTCCCGGACCCTCTCGTCGATGGTCTTCATAGGGATCTTCCCCTCCCGCACCAGCTCCCGGGCGGGAAGAATGTAGTCCTCGGGCTTGGTGAAAGTGGTCCGGACGTTCAGGCCCCCGAGAATGGAAAGCCGGACGGCGTCCTTGTAGTCCGCAGCCACATGGTGCTTGTTCCAGATAAACCGGACGGCGTCGCTGTCTGAGACCGTATATCCCCGGAATCCCCACTTCCGCCGGAGCAGGTCGATCAGGAAGAATGTGGAGGCCTCGACGGGCATGCCGTCGTAGTCGTTGTAGGAGACCATGGTCCCAAGGGCCCCGCCCTCGGTGAAGGCCGCCCGGAAGGGCGCCAGGTAGACCTGGAAGACCTCTCTCGGCGTGGCGTGGGGGGCCGTCCTGGCCCGGCCGTCCCGGCCCCCCTCCGGAATTCCGTATACGCAGTAATGCTTGGGCGTGGAGACGACTCCGTTCTCCTGGAGGCCTTTCACCATTGCCACCCCCAGCCGGGAGGAGTGGTAGGGGGATTCACCGTAGTTCTCCTCCACCCGGCCCCAACGTGGGTCCCGGGCCATGTCCAGGATGGGGGCGTAGATATTGGTATACCCAAGGGCCCTCGCTTCCCGGGCGGTCACGGCCCCGATCCGGTAAATCAGGTCCGTGTCCCACGTGGCCCCGAGCCCGCACTGCTGGGGAAAACAGGTGGCCCCCCGGGCGTGGAGGCCGTGGATTCCCTCGTTGGTGAAGTCCACGGGGATCCCGAGCCGGGTCTTCTCGATAAACCACCTCTGGATCTCGTTGATGGACCGGGCGTGCTTGGAGGCGGGAAGGTCGTATTCGGTATGGGGCCTTCCATCGAACTGCTGGTCGATGTTGGCGATCCCGTCTTTCCAGACCCGGTCGAACCACTTCTGGTTGGGCATCTTGTCCTTCAGGACCTTGCCGAAGCCGTAGAGGGTGGCGAGCTGGCAGGTCTTCTCCTCCAGGGTCATCCGGGAGAGGAGATCGTCGATCCGCTTCTCCACGGGCAAGGAAGGATCCTCGTAAGGATCTTTCTTTCCGTTCTTGTTCAGGTCGATCCATCCGTCGTGGTAGATCGTGGGCCCTCCCTGGGCGGAGAGGGAGGGAAGGAGGTTTCCGGAAAAGACGCCGGAGAAGAGGCCGGCCGCGGCGAGGCCCGCAAGGAAGATCCTGGTTTGCATGTCTTTACTCTCTCGTCATCGGGGACAGGGAAAGAAAGCGGTTGGAAGTCCGGGGGCCCGGGATGTTACCCGGCCGGCCCGCCCGGGAGAAGAAGGAAGGCGCCCAGGGGAAGGCCACCCCTCCCCCCTCCCAGGGGGAAGAGAGGCGCAGGCGGAAAAAAGGCCCCGCCTCTCCATGGCCCGCGGGACTTCATTGTCCCGCTTCGCCGTTTCCGTCCCGCAAGACCCGAAGGAGCGGTTTCAACCGCCTCTTCTCCCCCTTGTAGGCCAGGGCGGGCCGGCCCAGGACGAGCACCGCATGGACCGTCTCTCCGGGCCGCAGTCCCAGCCACCGCCGGATTCTCTTCTCGCGCTTCGCCGCCTCCACGGCGTAGCCGACAAGACAGGTTCCGAGCCCCATGGAATGGGCCGCCAGGGTCATCCAACCCGCCGCGAGCAGGGCGTCCTCCCCCGGGCAGGAGGCCCCGGGGAGGCTCCCGATCACCAGGGCCGCCGGGGCGCCGTGGAAGAGCCGGTCCCGGCCG
>JALUZX010000147.1 GCA_027011425.1 Planctomycetota bacterium | reverse complement strand
GCCCCCGCACGTGGGGCATGGAGAGGTAGGCCAGGACCAGGAAACTCCCTCCCAGGATGGCCAGGGCGGCCACGTGCCGCCAGGGCAGGCCGGCGGCGAAGAGGATGGCACCGGCCAGGGACAGGCAGACCAGGGCAGTTCCCACGTCGGGCTGGAGGAAGAGGGTGAAAGCCAGGAGGCCCGCCGGCCAGAAGGCCTTGTAGAAGCCAGCAGGAGTCTTCGCCTCCGACGCAAGCCGCGCCGTCACTACGATCAGGGCCACCTTGGCCAGTTCCGAAGGTTGAAAGGAAAACCCGGCGAAGAAGATCCACCGCCTCGCCCCGTTGACGGGAGGGGAGAAAAGGGCGGCGGCCAGCACGAAGGCCCAGGTGACCAGGAAGGCCGGCAGGGCCAGGCGGGCCAGGCCGTTTGCGGGAACACGGGTGAGCAGGAGAAGGATCAAGGTCCCCACGGCGAGCTTCAGTCCGTGGTTCTCCAGGGCCCGGCCCAGGCCTATCCTGGGCCCTGCGACGGAAACGGCGAAGACCAGCCCCAGAAGCGCCAGGGCCAGGGCCGCCAGGGCGGCCTTGGCGGCGATCCCGTTCAGGTCCGCCGTCCATCCCGCCGTCGCAGTGAAGTTCCTTTTCATTACCGCACCTTCAACATCGCAAGGGCCATCATGCTCAAAATCGCCCCCAGGATCCAGAACCTTACAACGATACGGTTCTCCGGCATCTTCTTCACCTGGAAGGCGTGGTGGATCGGAGTGATGAGGAAGACCCGCTTTCCCGTGAGCTTGAAGGAGGTCACCTGGATGATCACAGAGAGGGCCTCGGCCACGAAAAGCCCTCCCGAGACGAGAAGAACATACTCGTGGCGCGAGACCAGGGCCGCGTATCCCAGGAGCCCCCCAAGGGGAAGGGACCCCGTGTCCCCCATGAAGACCATGGCCGGGTTGCAGTTGAACCAGAGGAACCCCATGGATGCCCCCACCAGGCCCGCGAGGAGGACGGCCACCTCCCCGGCGCCGGCCACGTAGGGAATGTAGAGGTAGGGAGCGAAGTCCACGCGCCCCGCCAGGTAGCACACAACCGCCAGGGCCAGACCGGTGAAGACGGCCAGGCCCGCCGCCAGCCCGTCCAGGCCGTCCGTAAGGTTGACGGCGTTTCCCGAGCCGGCCAGGACGAGCCAGCACCAGAGGAACCAGAAGAAGGGACCGGCGAAGACCAGGGGAATCCGGACGTTCTTCGCGAAAGGCACCAGAAGGGACAAGTGGGAGAGCTTTCCGTCCTGGACGGCGAACCAGTAGAGCAGAAAAGCCACACCCAGGCTTCCCATGGTCACAAGAAGGAGTTTCACCCAGGCGCGCAGGCCGTGGTATTCCTCCTTGAGCTTGATCCAGTCGTCCAGGAGCCCAAGGGCCCCGAAGAAGAGGACGATCCCCAATCCGGCCACGGTATAGGGATTGTTGTCGAAGCGCGTCCAGAGAATTCCCGAGACCAGGATGGTCCCGCAAAGAAGGATGCCTCCCATGGTGGGGACGTTCTTCTTCCCTTTGAGAATGGGCTCCAGGAGTTCGGCCGGCGTCTTCTGGACCTTCTCCTTCACCCCGTGCCGTTCCAGCCAGGCCAGGACGGCCGGCCCGAAGAGGAGGGAGAGGACGAAGGCCGTAAAGGCCGCCCCCGCCGCCCGGAAAGAGATGTAACGGAGAAGATTCGCCGGCGCGTCCCAGTGGAGGAAGGAGTGGAAGAGTTCATAGAGCACGGCTGTCCTCCTCTCCCTCCAGGAGGGGCCGGAGAGCCTCCTCGGTACGCACCGCCCTGGAGCCTTTCAGGAGGACCAGGTCCCCCCTCTTCGCGAGCCCGGCCAGGATCTTCCCCGCCTTGGATGCGTCAGGGGCCAGGCGGATCCGCGCCTCCTCCATGCCCGCCTTCAAGGCTCCTCTCCGAGCCGCCTCCATGGCCGGCCCCCCTACGAGGACGAGAAAATCCACCCCTGCAGCGGCCCTCCCGAGTTCCCGGTGGAGATCTTCGGTCCGGGGCCCCGATTCCAGCATCTCCCCCAGGACGGCGATCCGCCTTCCGGAGCAGGGGGTGGAGGCCAGGACCTCCAGGGCGGCCCGCGCCGCCGGGAGGTTGCTGTTGTAGGAATCGTCCAGGATGCGGATCCCCGAGGGAAGACTCCGGACCGTAAGCCTTCCCGGGACGGGGGAGAACCCGGCCAGGTTCCGGGCCCCATCCCCAAGGTCACCTCCCATGGCCAGGAAGGCTCCCAGGGCCAGGAGGAGGTTCTTGGCGTTGTGCCTTCCCGGGAGGGGAAGGGAGAAAGTGTTTCCCTGCACACGAATTTCCAGGGAGACCGGCCCGACCTGGATTCCTTCCGCCGCCAGGTCCGCCCCCGGATCCTCCAGGGCCACGGAGAACACCCGGCAGGGGGCCTTTCGCGCCAGAAACTCGAACCAGGGCGACTCCTTGTCCAGGACGGCCGTTCCACCCGGAGGGAGGGACTCCAGGAGAGAGGCCTTTTCCCGGGCCACACCCTCTTCGGAGCCCAGGCCCTCCAGGTGCACCGGGCCCACGCCGGTGACGATTCCCACGGCGGGCCGGACCAGTTCCGCCAGGAAGGCCACTTCCCCCGGGGCGTTGGACCCCACCTCCGCCACAAGGGCGGGGGATTCCTCCCGGAGGGAAAGCAAGGTCAGAGGCACGCCGATGTCGTTGTTGAAGGAAGCGGGAGAAACGGTGATCCCCCTCTCTCTCCCTCCCAGGAGGGCGGCCAGGATCTCCTTGGTCGTGGACTTTCCAAAGGAGCCCGTGACGGCCGCGGCGGGAAGGGAGAAGAGTCCCCGCCAGGCCGCGGCCAGCCTGGCCAAGGCCTCCCTGGGGTCCTCCACGGCCACTACGAAGGGGCCCTCCGGGAGGGAGAGGCCCTCTACCTTCTCCTCCGCCGCCAGAAGCCCGGCGGCGCCCTTGGACGCCGCTTCCCCCAGGAACTCGTGGCCGTCGCGCCTGGCGCCGGAAAGAGCGGCGAAAAGCCTCCCTTCCAGGGGCCGGCGGGTGTCCACCTCGGCTCCCAGGGCGTCGGGTCCCGGCCGGAGGACCCTTCCCCCCGCCGCCCGGGCCACCCACTCGGCACTCATCCGCCGCAAAGGAACCTCCCGGCTACTTCGGAATCCTTGAAAGGTATGCGCTCTTTCCCGACGACCTGCACCGCCTCGTGCCCTTTGCCCGCGATGAGGACGATGTCCTCCGGCCCGGCCTCCCGCAAGGCCTTTTCGATGGCCTTCCCCCGGTCCGGCTCGATCTCCAGGCGGGCCTTCCCTTTCCGGGCCCCTTCCAGGACCTGCTCGATGATCTCGAGGGGGTCTTCCGTCCTGGGGTTGTCGCTGGTGATCCACACCAGGTCCGCCAGGCGGGCGGCGGCCTCCCCCATGAGGGGGCGCTTTCCCTTGTCCCGGTCTCCACCGGCGCCGAAGACCGCCACGAGCCTTCCCCCAGTCAAAGGACGCAAGGCCCCAAGAACCCGCTCCAGCGCATCCGGCGTATGGGCGTAGTCCACGAAGACAGCGGGATCTCCTTCCCCGCCGGGGACCCTCTCCAGGCGGCCCGGCGCCGGACGGGCCTTCTCCAGGCCCCGGGCCGCCTCCTCCAGGGAGAGTCCCAGGGCGAGGGAGGCGGTCGCCGCCGCAAGGGCATTCTCCACGTTGAAGGCCCCCACCAGGGG
>JALUZX010000146.1 GCA_027011425.1 Planctomycetota bacterium | reverse complement strand
GCTGGACCCGGGGGCCGCTGCACGGCTACGTCTACCTGCTCCGGAACCAAGGGACCGATCGGGAGCCCGCCTACGCCGAGCCCGTCAAGATCCGGGCGGGCGGAAAACCCATCGACGTCTTCGGCATGCCCTCGCCCAACCTGGCCGATTTCGACGGCGACGGCGACCTGGACATCATCTGCGGCGAATTCCTGGACAAGTTCACCTGGTTCGAAAATACGGGCACACGTAAAAAACCGGTCTACGCCAAGGGCCGGCTCCTCGCCTTTGGTGGGAAGCCCATCCGGATGGACCTGGAGATGATCGTGCCCGTGGCCTTCGACTGGGACGGCGACGGCGACGTGGACCTGGTGGTGGGCCAGGAGGACGGCCGCGTGGCGCTTGTGGAGAACACGGGAAAGACCTCGGGGGGGATGCCCCTCTTTCTCCCGCCCCGGTTCTTCCGCCAGGAGGCGGGCCCCCTCAAGTTCGGGGCCCTGGCCACGCCCTTCGCCTTCGACTGGGACGGTGACGGCGACCAGGACCTGCTCTGCGGAAACACAGCGGGGTATATCGCCTTCATCGAAAACCTGAACGGCGGCGATCCCCCCAGGTGGGCGGCGCCCAGGCTCCTGGAGGCGGGAGGCCGGCCCATCCGGATCACGGCCGGCCCCAACGGCTCGGTCCAGGGACCCTGCGAGGCCAAGTGGGGCTACACCGTCCTCAACGCTGCCGACTGGGACATGGACGGCCTTCCCGACCTGGTGGTCAATTCCATCCTGGGCGAGGTGGTCTGGTTCAAGAACGCCGGGACCCGCCGGAAGCCCCGCCTCGCGCCGGCCCGGCCGGTGCGGGTGGAATGGCCCGGCCCGGCCCCCAAGCCGTCCTGGACCTGGTGGAAGCCCAAGGACAAGGAACTCCTCACCCAGTGGCGGACCACCCCGGCGGTCCTCGACTGGAACGGCGACGGCCTCCCCGACCTGGTGATGCTGGACAGCCGAGGCCGGCTGGTCCTCTTCGAGAGGACCCGAAAGGACGGCGGGCTCGCCCTGTTGCCGGGAAAGAGGATTTTCAAGGGCGCCGGCCCTTCGGCCTTCGACAGCAGGCACAGGGTGGTGGACCCCCGGCCGGGGTTTTTGCGGCTCAACGCCCGCCGGGCCGGAAAGAGCGGGCGGAGGAAGTTCTGTTTCGCCGACTGGGACGGCGACGGAAGGCTCGACCTCCTCGTAAACAGCCTGGGCGTAAACTTCCTCCGCAACACGGGAAGGCGCGGCGGTTTCACGACCTTCCAGGACATGGGGGAGATCACAGGCAGGGCCCTGGCGGGACACACAACCTGTCCCACCGTGGTGGACTGGGACCGGGACGGGATTCCCGACCTTCTCGTGGGCGCCGAGGACGGACATTTTTATTACATGAGAAACCCCAGGAAATAAGGAAGCTCCATCCTTTCCGAAGCCTTCCTTTCGGAGTTAGGATCGCCCCGTTTCCAAGGAGGTTTTCCATGGCCATCACGAGACGTTCCTTCCTGAAGCAGGCTTCCAGCCTGGGCCTTCTCACCGCCGCGGGCTGTGCCGTCACCCGTCCCGGGGGGAAAGGCAAGCGCAAGCCCAACATCATCCACATCATGTCCGACGAGCTGGGCTACTACGAACTCTCCTGCATGGGCCACCCCCACTTCAAGACTCCCAACATCGACAAGCTGGCCGCCCAGGGAGTCCGGTTCACCCAGGGGCTCGCCGGGGCGCCTCTGTGCGCCCCCACGCGCTGCACCCTCATGACGGGCAAGCACAACGGCCACACCTCGGTCCGCACCAACGGGGGCGGAACCCCCATGCGGGCCGGCGAGGTCACGGTGGCCACGGTCCTGAAGCGGGCGGGCTACGCCACGGGAGGGTTCGGCAAGTGGGGCTGCGGAGGGAGGGGATCCACGGGAGTCCCCGAAAAGCACGGCTTCGACGTCTTCTTCGGCTACTACGACCAGGTCCACGCCCACACCTACTACCCGCCCTACCTGATCCGGAACAGCGAAGAGGTCCCCCTTCCCGGGAACCAGGGCGGGATGGAAGGCAAGACCTACTCCCACTACGTGATCATGGAGGAGGCCAAGAAGTTCATCCGGGCCAACAAGGACCGGCCCTTCTACTGCTACCTCCCCATCACTCCTCCCCACGGGATGTTCACCATCCCCGAGGACGACCCCTCCTGGCAGCTCTACAAGGACAAGCCCTGGCCGGAAAACGCCAAGGCCTATGCCGCCATGGTGAACATGGTGGACCGGAACGTGGGCGAGATCCGGGCGCTCCTGGCCGAACTCGGCCTGAAGGAAGACACGATCATCTTCTTCTCCGGCGACAACGGCGGCATGGACTACTTCCGGGACAAGAAACACCCCCGGGGGTTCCACGGCCCCAACGTGAATCCCGGGACGGGCGCCGCCTTCCGGGGCCAGAAGGGGAACCTCTACGAAGGGGGGCTCAGGATCCCCATGATCGTCTGCTGGCCCGGCAAGATCCGTCCCGGAAGGGTGAGCGACTTCCTCTGGTATTTCCCGGACTTCCTGGCCACGGCGGCGGAACTGGCCGGGGTTCCGTCCACGAAGGACACCGACGGCCTTTCCATCGTGCCCGAGCTTCTGGGGGAGGCCGCCGCGGGCCGCCCCCAGAAGGAGCACGAGTTCCTCTACTTCGAGCTGGGAGGCCAGCGTGCCGTGCGGATGAAGAACTGGAAAGCAATCCGGCCGGGAGAAAACGCGAAGTGGGAACTCTACGACCTGGCTTCGGACATCGAGGAAAAGCACGACCTGGCGGAGAAACACCCGGACATCTTGTTCAAGATGATCGCCATCGCCGAAAGGGAACACGTTCCCGCCGTGGAGGGGAAATACTTCGACCATTCCCTGGAGGAGAAGGACCGGGCCGCCAAGTGGGGCGGGAAGAGAAGGGCCTCCAGGCGCCTCGGCAAGGTCCACAAGATGCCCAAGGAGGGCCTGATTCCCTTCCACGACCTGAAGATCGCCCGGGTGAGCAGTGAGAGCGCGGACAACGGTAAATTCGCCCGGAACGCCGTCGACGGAAACCCCAGGACCTGGTGGCACACCCGTTTCAGCGTGAACCTGGCCAGGCCGCCCCACGAGATCGTGATCGACCTGGGCGGAGAGCACACCGTTACGGGCATCCGTTACCTGGCCCGCCAGGACCGGAGCTGGAACGGAACCATCAAGGACTTCGAAGTCTACGTAGGCGGCGATCCCAAGCGTTTCGGCAAACCCGCCGCCAAGGGGAGATTCAAGAAGACCAGGAAGGCCCAGGAAGTGGACTTCCCGCCCGTCAAGGGCCGCTACGTCATGCTCCGGGCCCTCTCGGAAGTCAACGGGGGCCCCTGGGCCTCGGCATCCGAGATCGGAATCATCGGCGAGTAACCGCGGGGGACGGCTGTAGGGGGCGACCGAGGGGCGGAGTGAAGCGACGCCCCGACGGTCGTCCCGCGACGCCCCCCCCAGACGGCGGGATGGATCCTGATTCCGATCCCTTCCGGGCCCAGCCGGCGGCGCCGGGAGTCCCTGCATCGGGAAAACTGTTAAGAAAAGGAAACAGGACTGAGTTCTGGTTACCCCGGAGGACTCCCTCCAGGGACCAAACCGGGCCCTCCCATCCAGCCCTCAGCCTTTCCAGAGGATCGGACACGTTCGATTCCGCACGGAATCCGGGGATTTCCAGCCCCGCCC
>JALUZX010000145.1 GCA_027011425.1 Planctomycetota bacterium | reverse complement strand
GGCCTTGAGCCCAGTAAGTTCCTTGAGCCAGGCAAGGACGCGGTTGTCCCGGGCCGCCCGCTTCCAGGGCTTCACCAGGTCGAACCGGCCCTGGGTCTCCCTCTCAAGGCGAAAACCCTTTCCTTCCCTGGAAAGGGCCTCCACCCAGGTGATGGAAACTGGGCTCACGGGCACGGGCCGAAGCCCCCGGAAGTCCACGCCCGTCCCCGGGGTCTTCACGCCCCGCCCTTCCACGTAGGAGAAAAAAGAGTTCCCCAAGTCCACAGCCAGAAGAAAGGGCCTTCCGCTCACCACGCAGAGGACCCCTTCCTTCCCGCCTCCGAGCTTCCCAACCGAAAGGGTCTCCGTCTTCCTCCCGCCCTCCAGGACCACCTGGTAGAAAGGAGGAGCCAGCCCCACCCGTGAAAGATCACCCGGCAGGTCGCCCACAAAGGAGGCGACTCTGAGGCCCGCCAGGAGGGCGAGAAAATTCCGGGCCGTCCTGGGATCGGCCCGGCTCACCATGTTTCCTTCCTTGAGCATCCACAATCCCCGGTCCGACTGGAAGAGGGACATCTCCACGCCGGCCCTTCCGTCCTTGGTAAAATTACGGCGGATCAGAACTCTCCGCACCTTGAAGAGAGGAATCGTGAAGACCTTGTGGTCACGGAAGTCGGGAGGGTTATGGTCGAATGCGGTCCACAGGTTGAGAGGGGTCACCCAGACCTTGCCGCCCGTGAGCACGTAGACCTTGGTCCCGTCCACGGTCGTTTCCCCGATCCAGACCTCCCTTCGCTCCTTTCCCGCCTTCATCTCGAGGAGCCCTCTTCCCGAGGGGTTGCCCTCCTGGTCGGCAAGGCCCATCTGCTTCCTGGCGCCGCCGTCCAGGGAGTCCCAGCCGCCCACCAGGCTCCAGGGGTTTTCCGCCAGGATCCTGAGAACCTCCTCCACCTGGGCCCGGTCGGCCCTGTCCCGGGTGGGAAAGACCATGCGCCACTCCCCAAGCTCCCGGTCGCGCCGGAAACGGACTTCCATGTAGTTCCCCCGGTCCATGTCGATGAACTTGAGGAAATCCGCCTTCCTGGGATCGAAGCCGTCCGCCCAGGGGCTCGGGGCTTTTCCTTCCTCCGGGCCCGGAGGGGCATCTTTCCCGGCGAAAGCCCAGAGCGCACCGAGAAGCCCCAGAAGCCCCAGGAGGACGAGGGTGGTCTTGATCCGCACAGGTCCTACCTCCGCCTGAAAAAGAAGACGGCCAGCCCGAAGAGAAGAACCAGCCCGGGAAAGACGAGAAGAGCCGTGATCTTGAGCCTCGATGCACCCTGGGGGGAGATGGGGGGAAGGGCCAGGCTCTTCCGCTCCCGGGCCGCCACGGAAACCAGCTCGGTCCGGTCCGCCAGCCAATCGAAGGCGTTCGCCAGGAAGTCGCGGTTGACCTGGTATCGTTCAAGCATATATGTGAGGAGGGCCTCGGAAGACCCGAGGGCCACACAGCGGGCTTTCTTCTTCTTACCGGGGACCGCGTATTGCCCCGCCGCGGCCACGTGGAACCTCTCTGTGGGAAAGACTCCCGCCGGAGGCACGTAGATCGGGCCCCGGAGGGGATCCACCCGCCCTTCCCAGCAGAGAGGATTGGTCGTGGCCAGGGGGGCGGCCTCCACCCCCTCGGGAAGGGAGGCCGCCACCCGGACGGGAAGGGCGTCCGCCACCTGGAGCCACATCCTCCTGGCCCCCCCCAGGTCCTTGGTGATGGGATGGGAGGGATTGAGGTAGGAGATCATGAGAAAACGGCACTTCCCGTCGCCCGTAACCACGGGCCTTCCCGTGCCCGAGGGATCCACCACGGCCGAGAAGACCGGGTTGGTCCCGAGAGTGATTCCGAAAGGCCCGATCAAGGGGTTCAGGTCCACCGAGTAGACCCTGTGCCATCCCTGGGCCACGAAGATCCTCCCCCCCCTGTTGGTGAGCCAGTCCCGGATCTCCGAGACCTCTTCCGGCGTGAGGGACCGCTGGGGCTGGATCACGGCCAGGATGTCGCAGGAAGGGGGGATCTTTCCCTTTTTCCGCAAGTCCAGGATTCCCAGCTTGAATCCCTCGCCCAGGAGGGTCCTCTTGAAGATGGCCAGGCCCCTTGGTCCGGTGGAATCGGGCGGGGGCTCGTCGTGTCCCACCAGGAACATGACCTGGGGGGTTCCGGTGATGCACAGGGCGCGGATCCTGGTGGAGAGGGCCGTCTCGCCGGTGAAACTGTCCAGGTGCGGAATTCCCTGGGTTCCCCCAGCGATAGGGACCTGGGGGATCCGCACCAACCCCATGTCCCAAAGGGAGAGGATCTCCTTGCGCTTCCCCGAGGAGATCACCACCAGGTCCACGGGAGAGGCCAGGCGCCTTTCGATGTGAAGCCTCGCCGCGGCGGCCTTGGTGTCCTGGATCTCCCTGTCGCAGTCGTAGACCCGGGCCTGGATGCGGCCTCCCGATTCCACATGGTAGACCCCCATGAGCCGGCGCGTGTAGTCCTGGAGCTGGAGGCGGATGGAGGCCAGGGCCTGGTGGAAGGCCCGGCTCCTTCCCCCGGCAGGGTTCCAGGGCCTGGGATGGAAGAAGAAGGCTTCCACCCGGACCTCCAGGTTCTTCTTCTTCAGGAGACGGATCACCTTCTCCTGGGTCTGGGGGCTCAAGGTGAAGATGGCCTGGGGAGAGAGATCGAACCGGGCCCGGAAAGGGGATTTTCGGGCCAGGAGGTTCGTTCCCCCCAGGAGGACCAGGACCAGGACCACGGCGAAGGCCACGTGGAGGGCCGTGAAGACCCTCCGGGGCGCGCTGTTCTTCGAAGGACTCACACCCACCTCCTGGATTCGACGGAGCGCACCGTGAGAAAGAGGAAGAGGGCCGTCGTGGAGAGATAGAACCAGACGTGGGCCGTGTCGATGAGTCCCAGGCCGAAGGAAGACTGGATGTGATCCAGAATGTAGACCTGGGAGAAGAGTTCCCTCCAGATGCCCTCGGCAGGGACCCACCCGGCCCGGGCCACGATGAAAGGCCCCCACAGAAGGAGGTTGATGATCACCAGGGCGGAGATGGAGGCGATGAGCTGGTTCTGGGTGAGAGAGGAACAGAAGAGGCCCACTGCGAGAAAAAGGCCCCCCGCCAGGAGAACCCAGAGGTGGACCGTGAAGATGGGCCCCGCCGCCAGGTGGGCCCCGAGCAGCCAGGGCGCCTGGAGGAGGAGGAGAAGAAGAACCGTGGGGGCCCAGAGGACCATGAAAAAGACAAGGGAGGCCGCCCATTTCCCCAGGACTACCTCCCAGTCCTTGACGGGGGCCGTCATGAGGAGTTCCAGGCTTCCCGTCCTCTTCTCCTCGGCGAAGAGCCGCATCGTGAGAAGGGGCGGGGCCAGGACAGCCATCATCTGGCCGCAGAGTCCCATGGCGTAGAGCATGGGGAAGGCGTTCAAGTCCTGGCCGGAATCGGCGAAGCTCTTGGCCAGGGCCAGGGTCTCCCATCCCCGGAAGAACACGAAGAGGAAGCCGATCACGTAGGCCATGGGGGAAAGGAAGAAGGCAAGAAGTTCCCGGAGGGCCACCACAAGGACGCGCTTCATGGGGATTCCTCCTCTCCCGCCTCCCCTTCCTGAAAGGCCGGGGAAAGGGTGAGTCTGGCGAAGATCTCCTCCAGGGTCGGTTCCGCCAGGGCGAGTTCCTTGAGGAGCTTTCCCCGTTCCCTGGCCCAGGTGTAGATCCGGACCCGGGGATCCTCCTCTCCTTCCAGGGAGGCCTCCACCCGGGTGAAATCTCCCTGGGAGCCGGTGATCCTGGGTTCGGAACATCCCGGGAGCCCGCCGACGAAGGCCTGGAGTTCGGCGGCGGGGCCGTCTGCCTGGACCAGGAGCCTCCGGCCACCCGCCAGGCGGTGGACCAACTCCTCCCGGGTCCCTTCCCCCACGATCCTTCCCTGGTGGATGATGATCACCCGGGAACAGACTTGTTCCACCTCCGCCAGGATGTGGGAGCTGAAGAGCACGGTTCGCTTCTCGCCAAGGCGCCGCACCAGGTCTTTGACCTTGCGCCTCTGGTTGGGGTCCAGGCCGCTGGTAGGTTCGTCCAGGATCAGGATGGGAGGTTCGGCCACCAGGGCCTCGGCCAGGCCCACCCGCTGGCGGTACCCCCTGGAAATGTGTCCCACGAGTTTGCGGGCCACTTCCCTCACCCCGCAAAGATCCATGACCTCCTCCACCCGGGCGTTCCGGGCCTTCCGGGGGGAGACCCCCTTGAGGGCGGCCCGGAACCGGAGGAACTCCCGGACCCTCATCTCCGGGTAGAGAGGCACCGTCTCGGGCAGGTAGCCCACCTGGGACCGGACCTGGAGGCTGTCCCGGTAGATGTCGTATCCCGCCACCCGGGCGCTCCCGGCGGTAGGAGGTAGAAAGCAGGTGAGCATCCGGATCGTGGTGGACTTTCCCGCCCCGTTCGGCCCGAGAAAGCCCACCACTTCCCCTTCGCCCACGTGGAAATCGATCCCGTCCACGGCGCGGACAGGACCGAAGTGCTTGGTCAGATTCTCGACTTGAATCATTGCCTTGTTTGTAGCTTCCCCCAGACGGGCCGCAACAGGAAATTGAAAGGTTCCGGGCCGGGACTCTCTTCCCCAGTTCGGCCCCAGTGGAGGTCCAGGTTGAAATCAGTGCCCCATGCCCTTGTAGGAGAGGCGGGAGGACCGGAGCTTCAGCGCCGGTCCCGAAGGTGGTGCAGGGGGAGCATGGTTCTGTTTTGCGGGCTACCCCTTCATTTTGAAGCCGGGAACGGCAAGCTCGGGTTCCGGCTGAGGGTAGATCTTTCCCCTTTCCACGCCACCTCGACCCACAGATTCTGCGGAAGAGCCAAAAAAGAAAAGGCCCCCACCGCGGAAGCGGTGAGGGCCCGTTTCGGAGGAGTTCCCGGGAGGAGGGGTTACTTCACCTCGAAGTCCGCGTCCTTCACGTCTCCGTCGCCCTTGTCCGATCCCGAACCGGACGAAGTAGATGCCCCCGCCCCTTCAGCAGGACCGGAGCTGTCGGCCTTGGCCTCGCCGCCAGCCGCCTGCTGGGCCTTGGCCGCCTCCTGGTAGAGAATTTCGGAGAGCTTGTGGGAAGCGCCCTGCAAGTCCTCCATGGCCTTCTGGATCGCCGCCTTGTCGTCCCCCTTGAGAACCTCCTCCAAGTGGGCCTTGGCCTTCTCCACGGCCTCCTTCTCCCCGGGAGGAAGTTTGTCGCCGTGCTCCTTCAAGGTCCTCCCCACCTGGTAGGCCAGGCTCTCGCCGGTGTTCTTCAAGTCCACCAGCTCCTTGCGCTTGCGGTCCTCCTCGGCGTGTTCCTCGGCCTCCCGCCGCATACGCTCCACCTCCTCTTCCGAGAGGCCGCTGGAGACCTCGATCTTCACGTCCTTGGACTTGCCCGTGCCCAGGTCTTTGGCCGTGACCGAGAGGATTCCGTTGGCGTCGATATCGAAGGTCACCTCGATCTGGGGGACGCCCCTGGGCGCCGGAGGAATCTCGTCCAGCTTGAATTCCCCCAGGAGACGGTTTCCTTCCACGAATTCCCGCTCCCCCTGGTAGACCTTGATGTCCACCGCCGGCTGATTGTCCGCGGCAGTGGTGAAGACCTGGCTCTTCTTGCAGGGGATCGTGGTGTTCCTGGGGATGAGCTTGGTCATGACCCCGCCCAAAGTCTCGATCCCGAGAGAGAGGGGCGTCACGTCCAGAAGGACCACGTCCTTCACCTCGCCACCGATGATCCCCGCCTGGATGGCGGCGCCGAGCCCCACGGCCTCGTCGGGGTTGATGGACCGGTTGGGCTCCTGCTTGAAGATGTCCTTCACCACGGCCTGGACAAGGGGGATCCGGGTGGACCCGCCTACCAGCAGGACCTGCTTGATGTCTTCCGGTTTCACCCCTGCGTCCTGCATGCAGAGTTCACAAGGCTTGCGCACCCTCTCGATGATGTCGTCCACCAGTTCCTCGAACTTGGCCCGGGTGATGTTCATGGAAAGATGCTTGGGCCCCGACTGGTCCATGGTGATGAAGGGGAGGTTGATCGTGGTCTGCACCGCCGAGGAGAGTTCGATCTTGGCCTTCTCCGCCGCTTCCTTCAGGCGCTGGAGGGCCATCTGGTCCTGGCGGAGATCGATGCCGTTGTCCTTCTTGAACTCGTCGGCGATGTAGTTGATCAGCCTTTCGTCCAGGTCGTCGCCCCCAAGGTGGGTGTCACCGTTGGTGGCCTTCACCTCGAAGACGCCTCCCCCCAGTTCCAGGATGGAGATATCGAAGGTTCCCCCGCCGAAATCGAAGACCGCCACAAGTCCCGAAGTCTTCCCCTCGGGATCGAAGGCCATGGCCGCCGCCGTGGGCTCGTTCACGATCCGCACGACATCCATGCCGGCGATGGTCCCCGCCTCCTTGGTGGCCTTCCTCTGGGAGTCGTTGAAGTACGCGGGCACGGTGATGACCGCCTTCTCCACCTTCCCGCCCAGGTAGGCCTCGGCGCACTCCTTGAGATAGCGCAGGACCATGGCCGAGATTTCCGGAGGCGTATACTCTTTGCCCATGGCCCGCACCCGGACCAGTTCCTCGGCGCCCCCCACGATCTCGTAGGGGACCATCTTTTCCTCGGCCTCCACCTCGTTGTGGCGCCTTCCCATGAAACGCTTGATGGAGAAGAAGGTGTTCTTGGGGTTGGTCACGGCCTGGCGCTTGGCCGGGGCCCCGACGAGCCTCTCCCCGCTTTCGGTGATGGCCACAACGGAAGGCGTAGTCCGGCTTCCCTCTTTGTTGGGGATCACCACGGGCTTTCCCCCCTCCATCACAGCCACAACCGAGTTGGTCGTTCCCAAGTCGATGCCGATGATCTTTGGCATGGTTCTTCCGTCCTTTTTTTTCAGGTTCTTCCGTTCCTCTCGGCCCGTTCCGGCTCTCCTCCCTGCCTACCAGGGGACTTTTCCCGGGCACGAACAAGGAAGAATTCAGGTTGCAACCCCTGTGCCACCTCTCCCAGCCCCTTGATATTCAAGGACCTAGGGGAAAAGGTCCGGTCGCGGGCACACCCGGGCCTGCCAACCTGGCAGGCTCCCATCCTCCCCCCTCCCTGGGAGGCTGCCAAATCGACAGTCTGAAAGGTGCCTCAATATCCGCCCAGTTCCAGCACCTCTCCTTTACGCAAAACCAGGGGACTGGTGAAGATCACCGTGACCAGGTGGGACACATGGTCTCTTTGGGTCTCCACATCCAGGGGTCGGCCCCCCTTCCGAACCGGGATCGGGCCGGTGCACCTGCACCTGGGCTTCAGGACCAGCCTCCGGATCCGGAGGGTTCCATGGAGGACCTCCAGGCGCCCGTATTTCTTGACCATGGACATGGTCCCCCAGGCCGTGGGAGAACACCAGAAGGTCCGGAATTCCTGTCCCTCCAGCCTGGGACCGAAACGCATCTCTTCCTTCACCCCGTCCCAGGAATAGCCCGTCAAGGCCTCCAGGAGGGCCCAGGAAGAAAGGGCCCGGGCATACTGGTGGCCGCATTCCACCTCGTCCCAGGGATTCCAGTGGAGGCCGTCGTATCGCTCCCGGACGGCCTTGACGATCCGGAGGCAATCCTCCACCCGGCCCGCGTAGGCGAGGGAGGCGGCCACCTGATACTCCACCCCCGTCCAGACCTCGTCGCTGTAAACGAAGGGAAGGGAGGGGCGCCCCCCTTTGGGCCAGGAACAAAGGAGAAGTCCTCCTTCGTCCCCCAAGGCGAAGACCCGCTGGACGTTGGAGAAACCTCCGAGCCTGGGCCTGAAATTGTACTCGAAGACGGAATGCAGGGCCTTCCCCACCCTTCCGGGATCCAGGACGTATCCAAGCCCGCACTGGAAGCAAAGGAACTGGCCCAGGAGCTGGTCCGAGAGGCAACCGGGGCCGAACTGGTATTTGGGAATCCCTTTCCCCCCCAAAAGGGCCGGAACCTTTCCCCCAGGCGGCGTGTTGCAGGCGCATTCCGGCCCGCAGTCCGCCTTGGGGGGGGAAAGGAGGCTCTCCGGCACCTTCACGTTCGGGGGAAGCTGGATCTTCTGGACGTAGTATTCCCCGTTCCAGAGAAGGGACTCCAGCTTTTCCCGCCCCTTCCGGTAGAGATCCTGGTATTCCCGGGCTTTCCCTTCCTCTCCAAGGGCGCGGGCCATCCGGGAAGCCGCCTCCAGGGCGCCAAGGTAGAGGGAACCCGTCATCGGGTTGGGACCGTAGAACTCGATGTCGTAGGTGTTGTGCTGGACCCCCTCCATGACACCGTCCTTGTCCCCGTCCCAGGGCGGAGGGTCCACGGCCTTTACCCAGCCGGGACAGTCCTTTCCAGGCCCTTTCCAGGCGAATTCCAGGGCCGCCTTCACCTTGGGCCAGATCTTCCTGAGCCAGGCGGTGTCCCCCGAGTAGCGCCATTCCCGGTAGGCCCGGATCACGCACCCCATCTGCCCGTCGGCGGCGGCCTTCTGCCTCCACCACCAGGGCCCCAGCGGCAGGAGGGTCCGGAAGGCCATGTGGCCGCAAGGAAGCGTGTTGTGGAGGAAATCGGTCTCCCGCATGGACCTCTCCAGGGAGGGATAGAGCCTGGAGAGAGCCACCTCGTAGTTCCAGACATGGGTGCAGTTCAAAGGACAGCAGCCCCCGTGGTCCCCCTGCCCTTCGAAGGCGAAGAACCCCCCGCGGGCGTCCCGGAACACCGTGTTGGTCTTGAGAATGGAAACCTGGCTGGAGAGGGCGTCCAGCACGTATCCCGGCAAGGTGGACCCGAAGAGCGCGTCGTGGAAGGCCCGGGTCTCCTTCTCAAGGCGGGGAAGATTCTCCGCGAGAAAACGGGCTGCGTCCCAGGCGTCCTTGAATCGCCGGGCGTATTCGTTCCCCACCCACTTCCCGCGCACCTCCTTTTCCCGGTTCCAGTAATTGACCCTGTTGGGAAAATGCCAGGTCAGGAAGAAGGGAAGGACCTTGGTTTCACCCGGGCCGAGGCGGGCATGGAGGACCAGGGTCCCTGTGTCGCTCCTCCCCGGCGGCGAGGGGGAGGCCTCCTTCACAGGCTTGAGCCTCCCGTCCCGGGCGAAGTCCTCCCAGAAGAGATGGGCGTCGTCCCACCAGCCGCCCCGGTACCAGTGGGTCTGAACCCCCACGTCCTTCCAGGTGGTGACAAGGGCCATGGTCCCGAAAGCCGGGTCCCGGTCCTTCAACCTCGTGGAGGAGAGAGCCAACCCCCGGAAGGCGCCGTCGTCCTTGTAGACATTCAAGTTGCCCCCGAGCCTCCTCCCTCCCAGATCGATCCCGTCGGTCCCGATGGGATTGAAGAGGGACCCGCTCAGGGAGAGTTCCACGGGCTCCGGACCTGGGTTCGTGACCTTCCAGGCGAAAACGGCGCAAGGGATGGAGCTGTCCTTTGGGTCCAAGGGAATCATCGGGTTCCAGGCCAGAAGCTCCACCCGAACGGGGACATTCCTGTCCCGGAACCGGACCGTGGCGAAGGGAAATTCCCCCAGGAAACTGGCCTCCTCCATCCGGGCCACGCCGGAGAGCTGCCCCCTGGGAGCCCCGAAACCTCCCCCATAGGGGGGAAGAAGGCGCCGCTCCAGGATCCGGGCCACGGGTTTTCCCCCCTGTCTCTTCGCCCATAAGGCGAAGAAGGAAAAGGGAAGATCCACCCCTTTCCCG
This sequence comes from Planctomycetota bacterium, assembly GCA_027011425.1. Taxonomy (GTDB): domain Bacteria; phylum Planctomycetota; class UBA1135; order UBA1135; family JALUZX01; genus JALUZX01. The sequence goes on along the minus strand of JALUZX010000145.1, from coordinate 2,649 downwards.
GGCCTGTTGAAGATCTCCCAGTCCCTCAGGTCCCCCCGTCCGCCCAGGGAGACGCACCCCGTGCCGATTCCTCCCAGGGGAAAGGCGATCTCCTTCAAGTGCGGGCCCGTGAAGGTGCGGACTCGATTTCCCGGCCGCAGGCCCTTCCACCCCGATGGGCCTTTTTCCCGGAGGGCGGGAAGGGAACAGGACCCGGCCAGGAGAAGGAGGAAGAGAAGTCCCTTTCCGGTCATGGATGCGCTCCTTGTCAGTGCCCGGCGGCGCCTGCCGTTCCGGGAAAGAACAATGGGAACCCGAAAGACCCATAAAAAGACCTAATGTCCCCGTCCTTTTTACCCGGCAACGGGGGGAGAGAATACTGGAATTTTTGGTGCACCTTGCACCGGCTGGAGAAAAAGGTCAAAGATCGTATTCCTTGATCTTCCGGTAAAGGGTACGTTCGCCGATTCCAAGGGAGGCCGCCGCCTTGGCCCGGTTGCCCCCGTTCCTGGCCAGGGCCGCCCGGATCATCTCCTTTTCCACCTCCGCCAGGGTCATGTCCGCGAGGTCCCGGAAGGGCTCCCGCCTGGAGGAATCTTCCCCCCGGATCCCCGGCGGAAGGTCGTCCACTCCCAGAAGGGGCCCCTTGGAGGTGACGACCATGGTCTCCACCATGTTCTTGAGTTCCCGCACGTTTCCGGGCCAGGAATAGGCCATGAGCCGGTGGAGGGCCTCCTTCTCGATCCCCTGGACGTTCCGGTCGTGAAGCTTGGCGAAGTGCTTGATGAAATGGTCCACCAAAAGAGGGATGTCCTCGGGCTTCTCCCTGAGCGGGGGGAGGATCACCTCCACCACCTTGATCCGGTAGTAGAGATCCCGCCGGAATTCCCCTCTTTCCACCTTCTCCTCCAGGGGCGCGTTGGTGGCCGCAACGACCCGGACGTCCACGTCCCGCGCCTTGTTGGAGCCGAGCCTGGTCACCTTCCGCTCCTCCAGGACCCGGAGGAACTTCACCTGCGTCCCAAGGGGCATCTCCCCCACCTCGTCCAGGAAGAGAGTGCCCCCTTCAGCGTATTCGATCTTTCCCTTCCTGTCCGCATAGGCTCCTGTGAAGGCACCCTTCACGTGTCCGAAGAGTTCCGATTCGATGATGCCCTCGTTCATCCCTCCGCAATTGAGGGCCACGAAGGGGCCTTCCCGCCGGGGGCTCAGGTTGTGCAGGGCCCGCGCCACGAGTTCCTTTCCCGTCCCGCTCTCCCCGCGGATCAGGACGGTGGCGTCGGTGGGAGCGATCTGCCAGAGAATATCGAACAACCGGACCATCCCCGGACTGCGGCCCACGAGCCCCTCCATGCCGTAGGCCTTGTCCACCTGGCGGCGGAGTTCCCTGTTCTCCACCTCCCGGGCTCTCTCCCGGGCGGCCCGGGAGACCTTGGCCTGGAGTTCCTCCATGTCGATAGGCTTTTCCAGGAAATAGGCGGCCCCTTCCCGGAGGGCCCTGACAGCCAGGCTCCGGGAACCGTGGCCCGTCACCATGATCACCTGGGAAGGGGGCCTCGGCTTGCGGGCCGCCTGGAGAATCTCGAACCCGTCGCCGTCCTTGAGGAGCAGGTCCGTCACCACCACGTCCCAGGGCGCCTTCCCGAGCAGGCGGGCCGCCTCCTTCGCCGAGGTCCGGTATTCCACCTCGTGGCCGTCCATCTCCAGGACCTCCGCCAAGGTGGAGGCCAAGGCCTGGTCGTCCTCCACCACGAGGACCCGGCTCACGGAGAGGCCCCCTTTCCTGCCCTTTCCTCCCGGAGTTCCAGGGGAAGGGTCATCACGAACTGGGTCCCTTTTCCGGGTTCCGATTGGGCCTCCAAAGTCCCCCCGTGGTCCTGGACGATCCTCCTGGCGATGGAAAGGCCCAGGCCGGAACCGTCGGGCCTTGTGGAAAACCAGGGTTTCCAGCATTGCTCAAGGGTTTCCTTTGTCATGCCGGGGCCGTTGTCCATCACGTAGAGCACGGCCCGGTCCCCCTGGAGACGGGAGGAGAGGAGGATCTCCCGCTCTCCCTCCTCCTTGTTCTCCAGGGCGGCCTGGGCGTTCAGGACGAGGTTGAGGAGGGCCTGGCGGAGGCGGGAGGCGTCCACGGGAACCAGGGGAAGAGAGGAATCCGGGTAGATCTTGAGCCGGATGTTCCGCCGGCGCAGCTCGGGCTCCACGAAATCGGCGATCTCTTTGAGGACCCCGTTCAGGTCCCGGGGGTCCTTTTTAAGGGAAGGCGGCCGGGCGATCCGGAGGAATTCGTCCAACAAGTGCTGGAGCCGGGTCACCTCGCCCTGGATGAGCTTGATCCTGCGGGCGGCCCTCTCCTCCTTGGGATTGGCAGGCTCCTTCCACTCCTCGGCAAGGAGTTTCAGGTTCAACCCGATGGTGGAAAGGGGGTTACGGATCTCGTGGGCGAACCCGCCGAGAAGGGTGCCCAGGTCGTTTTGTTGAGTTTCTCTCTTTCCCACCAAGACAGGGGGCCCTCCCAAAGGCGGTGGACTTTGAAGAGTTCCCATGCCACGATCCCTGGGCCCGGATGATTCATGAAGGTTCCTTCGGGTCCATCCGGGTTGGAACCTGGAAGCTTCGACCCGGGAATCTGGCCCCTCAAGGGAGCAATGTCAACGCCTTCGAAGGATC